>CAYTER010000030.1:0-11366 GCA_964436815.1 uncultured Syntrophomonadaceae bacterium | reverse complement strand
AACTCCCTCCCCCTTGAGGGGGGAGGGTCGGGGTGGGGGTGAAAAGTTGCACTAAGTGGTTGAATATCCAACATCAAGTCGCCTCTTTTTGCATATCCACAATACTGCCGCTGGTTACCAGCTCCAACTGGCTTAAAGTGATCGGCAGAAATGAATGACTTGAGCCGGCAGCACTGTAGACCACCGCAAAACGCCTCATCGAATCATCTATAAAAATCGGAATACCCGGATCAATATCAAATGGACAGACACCACCTACACGATAACCGGTGATCTGCTCCACTTCATCCGGCCTGGCAATGCGCACTTTACCGCCTCCCAGCAATGCTTTAACTTTTTTGCTGTCAATCGTAATGTCTCCAGCGGCAACAAACAGCCCGAAGCGTTCACCTGACCGGAAAAGAATCGTCTTGGCGATCTGGCCGACCTGGACTCCAAGCGCCTCTGCTGCTTCGATCGACGTTTTTGTGGTCTGTTCGTGTTCCTGCGGCTTAAGATTGAGGTTAAACTGTTCAAGATAACGGCAGGCTCTATCAAGAGCCGGGTTTTTCGACATTTTCATACTGCTCCTTTCAGTGCTGTTTATCGATCGGCAGTTCCTGTTTTCATGGCCTGATAGGCGGTAACCTCTTTTTCAGGGTAACGGGCAAAAACAATCACTCCGATTAAAATAAAAACTGCCGAAACCGGTCCGGTTAACTGAATACCAAGAGGCGAAGCGATTGTGCTGCCGAAAAACTGCAGCAGAGCGCCGGTAATCACGGTTGACAGGCCCATGGCAATTTTAAGAATAAAGCCCTGGGCACCAAAATACATCGCTTCCCGTCGTTGGCCGGAGAGTTTGCCCTCCAGGTCGGACACGGCGGCTACAATGGCATCGGGCACGATAAAAATTACAGCCAGCGGCAGACCGGTTAGCCCCATTAAAATATAGGCGATTATTTCCGGGGCAAGCCCTAAAAGCGGCTGTCCTAAGAAAAAGTAAACCGGCAGTAAAAATAAAAAGGCTGCCAGGGCAAACATCATCATCGCCTTCAAACCCAGTTTCTTGGATAAAATGTTGACTACCGGGAAGAAAAGGAGGGCAACTACGAAAGCCAGCCCAAAATAGATTGAAGTGTCATCCTCGGTGCCTTTCAAGAGTACCGTTACATAAAGGGGGATGTTCAAAGTTATAATATTAAAGCCCAGCCAAAAGGTTACATTGCCGATCAGGTAAATAAAGAAGGCTCTGTTTTTAAAAGTGGTGGTAACCGCTTCTACCAGACCAAGCGTAGACGGTTCAGCTTCAGCGTAGTTACGCTCTTTAATTAAAAGCGGCAGATAAAGCAAAATCAGGCCGATTGCCGCCATGGCCCAGATCATGCCGTGAAAGCCAAGCAGGCCAATCAGGATGCCGGCGCCGATTAAGGCAACGCCTACACCGAGCAGACTGAATATTGCCTTATAGGTAGCCAGGTCGACCCGGTCACGATTTGTACGGGCCAGCTCAGGCAAAAGTGCCAGGTAAGGACAGACATAAGCGGTAAAGAGGATAAAATATAGACCAAGCAGGGCGGCTACATAAAAGCTGTTGATGGCGGACTTGGCAGCTACCGGCGGATAAAAGAGCAGCACAAAAACAGCGGCATAAGCAATACCGCTAAAAAGCATAAATGGCATGCGCCGTCCCATGCGTCCGCTATAGTTATCAGACCAGCGGGCAATGATCGGGTCGGCCACGGCATCGACCACCCGCCCGAAAAACATGATCAGACCGAAAACAAATGGCGGGATCAGGGCTTCCACACCTTCAAGCGGGCTGGTAATGTAATAATAGAGCAACCAGGTAATCAACACCCGATCAATGATGCTAAAGCCTCCTGCTCCGGTCCCGTAAGCTATTTTGCCCCACAGTGGCAGTTGTCTTACTTTATTCATTTGCTATTGCCTCCTGGATTATCGATTATGAAGTGCCGGTATAGAGTGTAGGCCAGAAAACCGGCTGCCGAAGCAAAGGCAGCACCGGTTGATACCTTTCCGGTTTCAGGGTCAACGGTTTCACAGAAAAAGCCGTTATCCATTTTAGCTCGCTTTAAAAAATCAAGGGCTCCGGCATTAAAGGCCAGCAGGTCATTGCAGGCGCCCAGCGGCCATGGATTGCCGCAGTGCAGCGATCCTGCTTCTTCAAAGAGACTGTCAGCATGAAAATAGCGGTTGTTAGGCGATCTGATCCACCGGACTGTATTTTTAAAAACTGTATCAGCGGAAGAACAGAACCGGTAATGGGCCAGCAGCTGCAGGCTGCCGGGCGGATTGTCGTAGAGAGTGAACTTGCCTTTTCCGTCCACCGCCCAGGCAAACATCAGGCCACAGGGTCCTTGAACCGTACTGTGCTCATAAATCGACTCTTCAAGTTCGCGGGCCAGGGTGGCAAAATCATTGTGGTCAAACCAGAGGTCGCGCCGTTGCAGATCGGCCAGCAGGCAGAAGGCCCTCTGCAGCAGAGCGTTGTTATAAGTCAGGTAAGGGTAATCGGCCGGATCGTCCGAAGGGTCGAGAAAAGTGCTGTACAAGCCGCAGTTCGGATCAAAATTTTGAAGCGCCAGCTCCGCGATTAAAGTAAGGCCTTCCTGGATTTCTCTTGCTCCGATTATCTGGTAATCATCTGTTTTCATCAGATAACGATCAAGGGCAACCAGGTAAGCTGCCAGTTGATCAAGTTCGAAACCGGGATAAAGAATCGTGCCGTTCAGGTAATGGGCATGTTCGCCGGCATTGGCTGCATGCCTGCTGAATAGGGTGAGCAGTAAACTTCGGGCGCTGTTTTGATCAATGAGCAGGATTGCCGGAAAGCTCCAGAGCAGCGCGTCGCGGCTCCAGAATGCAGCGCTAACGTAATAGCGGGGGCTGCGTGAAGTGAGAGCGGCAATCTGGTCTGTGTCAAGAAAACGGGCTGTTGAGTAGAAATAGCAAAAAAAGAGATTTCTGTTTAGCAGACCTTCAAAGTCCACATTTGTAACCCTTATGTAACGCTGCGACAGCCAGTCACGCTGGATTGCCAGCAGTTTTTCAGATCCATGGCGCCTTAAGTCGACATTTGTGGTTGCAGCTCCGTCAGCTTCAAGGTTAATCGATCCATAAAGGGTAATGGTCTTTTCTTCTCCCGGTTCAATTTCCATTAGCGTGGTTGTGCTGAAGCGTCCACTCTCCTGCTCAATAAGCCACTCATCCCCTGGCTTCGTGGACAGGGCCAGGGCAGCCAGGGGAGTTCCGGCAGCAGCCTCGAGGACCAGGCTGCCGGTCCAGGTGTCAAAAAAGATCTTTCTTGATACTTCAAGGCTGCGGCGGGAAAAGACGATCAGGTTAAAATTAGCCCAGCATCCCTGCCAGCCTGCTTCAACTTCAAGTTTATGCGAGCCTCTGTTTTTTAGGGTTAAGATATAGAGGAAGCCTTTATATCCAGGAGGAGTGGCAATGGTTCCGCGCAGCAGAAGCTTGTTTTTCAGATCTGTTTCAAAACAGGGAATCCAGCCGGCATCATAATGCCAGTTGAAAACATCAGAAAGATTTTCCTGCTCACCATTTACTGAAACTAAAGGTGATAACAGCGCTTCAGCTTCGCTGCCGCTGAACTCAAGCATCCCGTTCAGATCAAAGCGCAGCAGGTTGGCAGTTTTAATTCCGCCTTTTTCTTCATTTTCCGGCAGGGCAATGTACTCATTACCCGTCGGGTAAAAAAGTTTATTTTCATCGATTGGTTCAGGTCTGGTTAGCAGCTTCTCTCCGGAGCTGATCATCCTGCCCATATCCCTCCAGGTTTTAGCGATTAAAGTTTAATTTTTATCTTTCGACCCGCTTCGTTAAAAACCTTTAACCCCTGATCAATGACTCACATTTACCTGTAATTTCAAACATAAAAAGAAAAATTTGAATGTTGTCAAGCTTCTGCTGTTGTGTTATAATTCTGGCTATAATGAAAACTCTATCCAAATTATGATAGAGGAGGAATGCCTCAAATACACCCGCTTCGAAAACCAAGCAGTCAGAATCGATTCAAAAAAAAGAGGAGGTAAGTTGATTGAATAAGAGATTACTTCTTTGTGCCGCCTTAATAATTTCCCTGCTTTTTGTATTGAGTATAGCCGGCTGCACACCTGCGGGACCGGGTGAAGATGCAACTCCGCCTGAAGAGGAAGGCCCCGCATTTGACGGTGAAATAAAGATAGCCGTTACGGGACCGATGACCAATATTCAGGGCGAAATGATGTGGTGGGGCGCTTCCATGGCCGTCGACGAAATTAATGCCGCCGGTGGGGTGGCCGTCGGTGATGAAACATATTCGATTCGCCTGATTCAGGTCGAAACTGATGAAATTATGGATCCGCTCGGCGCCGTTTCAGCGGTTGAAAACGCTATTGTTTCCGAGGATCCGCACTTCCTGGTTGGTGGATTCCGCACAGAAGCTGTTACCCCCTACACCGAATTGGCTGCTGTTGACTACCAGAAAATTTTCATGATTTGCGGCGCTGCGACAAATGAGCTGTTGCATGGCCGGGTTGATGTTGATTACGATACCTGGAAATACCTTTTCCGTGTTACACCGATCAAGTCTACCGATCTGGTTACAGTTACAATTTTAATGTTAAATGATGTGGCCATGGCGGTTCGCCAGGAACTGGGCATCACCGCCCCGAAGGTAGCCATTCTCGCTGAGGCGCTGGAATGGAATGAAGCGCTGGTGCAGATGGCCCCGCAAATTTTCCCCACCCTGGGGCTGGAGTTTGTGGGCACTTTCCGTCCTTCCGCGGTTGCTTCTGATGTCACCACGGAGCTGCGTGGAATTGAGGCATCCGGTGCACATATTATCTACACCATTATGTCCGGCCCGGTCGGTATCCCCTTTGGCAAGCAGTGGGGTGAGCTGGAAATACCTGCCTGCCCGGTCGGTATTAACGTTGAAGCCCAGAAGTCGGGTTACTATGACGCAACTGACGGCTTCGGCGATTATGATTACACCTTGAACACCTTTGCCCAAAACGCTGCAATTACCGACAAAACACTGCCATTCATTACCAAGTTTCTCAGCACCTACGGGCAGCTGCCAAACTATAACGCTGATACCTATAGCGCCATTTATATCCTGAAGGAAGCGGTGGAAAGAGCCGGGACTGTGGATACAGATGCTGTCATTGTTGAGCTCGAAAAAACCGATTACACCAGCGCGGCAGGGCGCCTGGTCTTTGATGATACTCATGATATCATCTGGGGCCCCGGTTACGTTACAGCGGTCGGAATTCAGTGGCAGGGTGGAGAACTGCTTGGAGTATGGCCCTTCGAGTGGAAACCCGATCCGCAGAACGCACCTGATCTTGTAGTGGGCTATGAAGGTATGGTTCCTTACCAGATTCCGCCGCATGTACTCGAGCAGTGGAGAGAGTAACGGTTTATTAATATATTAAGAAGTTGCCGAAAAAGGAGCCCCTCCCGAGGGGCTCCTCCGGTTGAAAACCGTGTTTGGCGGAAATCTTCTGATAATAATAAATTTAGTGGCGAACTTTTTAAGACCTAGAGTAACCAGCCATTCATCATTGAATTCTATGAGAGGAATTTGCCATGCTCAGTGATATTTTAGTTTACGGTCTGATGAACGGCGCTGTTTATGCGATGCTGGCGATTGGGTTTTCCCTGATTTTTGGGGCGGCCCGCATTATCAACCTGGCCCATACAGCGTTTTTTATGCTGGCCTCATATGCGGTATTTTATTTTGGCACCATGCTGGCCTTACATCCCCTGGTTGCCATACCGCTGTCGATCATTATTGTCGTAGTAATCGGTGTATTGGTCTACTATGTTTTCATGGAGCCGATTCGCGAACATGAAACGGCGGTATTGATTATTACTGTCGCTGTTGCCCTGGTTTTCCAGGAGTTGATCCTGATTATCTTTGGCGGTCATTACCGTGGGGTTTCAACTATTGTTTCCGGCTATATCAGCCCGATGGGTATCCGGATCTCCTATCAGTACCTGCTAACCTTGGGAGTAGTCAGTCTTTCGCTGGTGGCTGTCTGGCTGGTGCTGATGAAAACCCGTCTCGGAACCGCTATTCGGGCCTCAGCCCAGGATCGCGAAGTTGCCAACCTGATGGGGATGAACGTAGCCAGAATTGCTGCAGCTACCATGGCTATCTCGGTAGCCCTGGCAGCGGTGGCCGGGGTAATGGTGGCCCCGCTTTATACCCTTGAGCCTCATATGTGGCTTAATCCTTTGGTGCTGGTCCTGGCCATTGTTATTTTAGGCGGTCTGGGCAGCATAAAGGGCAGTTTTATCGGGGCGATGATTCTTGCTTTCATTGAGGTTACGGTTGTTTTCGTTATGCCGGGAGGCGCATTCTTAAAAGTTGCCATCGCCCTGGCCATAATGCTGATCATCCTCATTATCCGGCCCGAAGGTCTTTTCGGAGTTTACCTGGAAGGAGAGCGATAAACCGATGGCTGTTGTTAGATTAGCTCTGCGCTATATAAGAAACGAAGTTCTGGTGCTGCCTACCCGGGTTATTGCCGTCCTTTTTGTCCTGACTCTCTTACTCCTGCCGCTCATTACCAAGGATATGTATATCCTGAGGATTATGACCATCGCGGCTATCTTTTCGATCTATGCAGCCAGTTGGGATCTGTTGTCGGGATATGTGGGACAGGTTAGCTTCGGGCACGCTCTTTTCTTCGGGGTCGCCGCCTATACAACTGCCCTTCTGAACCTGCGCTTAGGCCTCTCGCCGCTGATTACCATACCGATCGGCGGAATTATGGCAGTTTTAGTTGGCCTGCTTGTCGGCATACCCTGCCTGCGCCTGAAAGGCCCATACTTAGGTTTAGCTACCCTGGCCTTTCCGATAATGCTGATGGGGATAATTTTTGTATTTCCCAAGTTTTTTGGTGGTGAGCTTGGCATCTCAGGTATTACCCGCCTGGCTTCTGCTCGTTTGAACGAATACTACATAGCGGTTGTTTTGATGCTGGTGCTCTGTTTTGTGATGTGGAAAATAACTGATTCCAAGATCGGGATCATTTTTCATGCCATTCGCGAGGATGAAATAGCGGTGCGCGCATCGGGCATCAATACTACCAAGTACAAACTGCTGGCTTTTTGCCTGAGTGGTTTTTTTGCCGGGATCGCCGGCGGCCTTTACACCCATTTCCTGCGCATTGCCGGTCCGTCGATGCTGGCAGTGCTGATGTCATTCCAGGCGATCATTTGGTCCATATTTGGCGGTATCGTAACTATTTATGGCGCCGTTGCCGGGGTCTTTATCCTCTATCCGGCGCTTGAATTTTTACGGGCGACTGCTGAATACAGGATGCTGATCTTTGCCCTGATCGTTCTGCTGGTGTTAAGACTGATGCCCCAGGGCATCACTACGTACTTCCGTGACAAGCTGGAAAGGGAATGTCCGCGCTGTAAGGTGCGTAATGCCTTTACCCGTAAAGAATGCCGGGTATGCTACTCCGACATGCGCTAAAACGAAAACTCTCTCCTTTTGTAAGTCTGAGAAGAGAATTCAGCTTCCCCCCTTGAGGGGAAGAACGTAAAACTCCCTCCTCCTTGAGCGGGGAGGACGACAAACACCCTCCCCCTTGAGGGGAAGAACGTAAAAACACCCTCTCCCTTGAGGGGTTAGAACGAAAGACTCCCTCCTCCTTGAGCGGGGAGGACGACAAACTCCCTCCTCCTTGAGGGGTTAGAACAAAAAACTCCCTCCCCCTTGAGGGGGGAGGGTCGGGGTGGGGGTGAAAAGGGAGCGTTAAATAACGCTCCCTCAGTGTTTTACTGCCCAGCTAAATAATTACCTTACATTACAACCCCAGGTAAGACTGCCTCACTGTTTCATCCTTTAAAAGCTCGGCGCTGGTTCCCTGGGTCACAATCTTCCCGTGAGATAAAATGTAGTTTCGGTCGGCCATGGCGAAAGTCATACTCACGTCCTGCTCAACCAGCAAGATGGTCATACCTGAGGCCTGGATCTCCTTGATCTTATCGAACACAAGCTGTTTAATCTGGGGGGCCAGGCCGGTGGAAGGTTCATCGATACACAAGAGTAGCGGCTTGATCATCAGCGAGCGTCCGATAGCCAGCATCTGCTGCTCGCCCCCGGATAGAGTTCCTGAGATCTGTTTTTCACGATCCTTCAGCACCGGGAAGATATGATAGACCGCTTCTAAGTTGTCATGGAACTCCTTCTTGTCTTTAATCAGGTAAGCTCCTGCTACCAGGTTCTCATAAACGGTCATTTCGGTAAAAGGCCGCCTGCGCTCCGGGCAGTGAACCAAGCCGCGCATCACAACCTCATGGGCCGGCAGGTTAATCAGTTCCTGCCCGTTAAACATAACCGAACCTTCAATGGTAATATCACCGTAACGGGTACCTTTTAAAGTCTCGCGTTCCCAGCGGACCAGCCCGGTAATCGTCCGGATAAAAGTGGATTTTCCGGCGCCATTCGGGCCAACCAGGCTGACCAGTTCACCCCGGTCTACGGAGATGCTCACGTCATTTAAGATCATCGCTGTATCGTAAGCTACAGTCAGGTTCTTTACATCAAGCAGCATTTAGCTCACCTCCTTGCCGATGTAAGCCTCAATTACTTTTTCATTTTTAATGATTTCCTCCGGGGTGCCGGTGGCGATTACTCCGCCAAAATGCATCACCACAACCCGGTCAACAATTTTCATTAACTCGTGCAGTTTATGTTCAATTATGATCATGGCCGCACCCTCGCTGTGCAGGCGGCCAAAGCGGCCTCCTTTATGCAGCCGGCGAACCGACTTGGCCATCAGCTCGGTTTCAGTCGGGGTGAGGCCGCCAAACGGTTCGTCCAGGATTAGCAGTTCAGGCTCGGTGGCGATAGCCCGGGCAACTTCCAGTCGCTTCAGGTCGCCCTGGGAAAGGCGGGAGGCGGGCTCCATGGCCAGGTCTGAAATACCGGCAAATTCTAAAGCGTCCATTGCTCTCGCTTCAACCCGCTTAACCCATTCACCGCGCCTCGAGGTGCGCGGACCGAGACAGGGCACCATTACATTTGCCACAATTGGCAGGCGTCTGAAAGGGCGGGTGTTCTGAAAGGTGCCGGCAATCCCTTCTTCAACAATATCCCAGGTGCGCATCCGGGTAATATCTTTACCCCGCAGGCGGATTGAGCCGCTGTCGGGTCTGAGGATACCCATAATCAGGCGCACCAGGGTTGTTTTCCCGGCACCGTTCGGGCCAATCAGGCCGATCATCTCGTCTCGCGAAACCTGAAAGCTGACATTGTCGATTGCTGTTAAACCGCCAAAACGTTTGGTTAGGTTCTCAACTTCGAAAAAGGGTGTGCTCAATCCTATACCTCCTCTTCGAGCTCTTCGCGCAGCTCGCGCCTGGAGATTTTGCCGACATCTGTCTTCGGCAGCTCCCCGCGGAACTCGATCACTTTCGGCACCTTGTAATGAGCCAGGTTTTCCTTGCAGTAGTTTAAGATATCTTCTTCAGAAACCTTGCCGCGAGCCTCGGGGTTCAGAACAATATTAGCTTTGATATACTGGCCTACTTTGGGGTCGGGAACGCCAATCACCCCTACAGCCTTGATCTGCGGGTGTTTGTAGAGCACTTCCTCAATCTCGCGGGCAAAGACGGAATAACCTTTAAACTTGATCAGGTCTTTGGAGCGGTCATAGAAGATAAAGTAACCTTCTTCGTCCATCCGCACCAAATCCCCGGTTTTCATAAAGCTCATCCCGTCAATATCCATGAAGCTTTTTTTATTGTCCTCATCCCGCTTCCAGTAACCCTGCATGATGTTCGGGCCATTGATGATCATTTCACCGGTTTCACCTAGAGGCATGAATTCGTTAGTATCGGGATCTATAATAGCAGCGGTTACATTGGGCAGTGGTACGCCGAAAGATCCGGGTTTGCTGCCGCCAAGCGGATTAACATGGCTTACCCCGCTGGTTTCGGTCATTCCATAACCTTCGGTGATGATGCTGCCGGTTCGCTTGGTCCAGCCTTCCAGGGTGGTGGTGTGCAGGGTGTCGGCACCGCAGGTAATCATCTTTAGCCGCTTCCAGTTCACCCGATCGGTCTTTTCATACTCCTTCAGGTATTCAAAGAAGGTCGGTACGCCAAAAAAGGTGCTGGCCTGGTATTTTTCGATCGAGTAAAGGATATCGTCGATGTCGGGTGTGGTAAAAAGAATCAGGGTGCCGCCCATCAACATGGTATTCAGCATGACCACAACCTGGCCGTAAATATGGTAGAAAGGCAGGAAGGCGAGAACCGTTTCCTTGCCCTTCTCAATAATCGGCCATGAAGCCTCAATCTGGGCCTGACAGGCGATTAAGTTGCGGTGGGTAAGCATTACCCCTTTAGGCTGTGCGGTCGTCCCTCCAGTGTAAGGCAGCGATGCCAGGTCGGTAGCCGGGTCAATTTCCACCGCCGGTGGATTGGGTTCGGTCCTCCTGATCAACTCTTTCATCCGGTAGTAACCGGCGCCTTCGTCGATCTTCGGAATCGGCACCTCAAGTTCGCTGAAAGCTTTGCGCAGTACGCTCTTGCCGATCATCCTGCGGATTGTCGGCAGGTAGTCGCTGATACCGGTTAAAAAGACCCGATCCAGCTTGAGTCCGGTTTTATCGACATTGTCATAAAGGATGTCCTGGCAGACGATAGTCTGGGCGCCGCTGTCCGTGAGCTGGTGCTTAACCTCGCTGCTGGTGTAGACCGGGCTAATCGGGGTAACGGTAGCTCCCACTTTTAGGGTAGCGAAATAGGCAATGATGTACTGCGGGCTGTTCAGCAGGTAAAGGGCCACCTTGTCGCCTTTCTTAACCCCCAGCTGGGAGAGGGCGGTGGCAAAACGATCTACCTCATCGTGCAGTTGTTTAAAAGTAATTTTGTTCCCATAAAAAATAACCGCCGGTTGATTGGCGTATTTCTGGGAAGTTTCATCAAACAGATCAACCAGCGACTTCTCGGAGAATTCTACGGTAGGCGGTACATCTTTGTGGTAGTGCTTAAGCCACGGTTTCGAGAGATATAGATCTTTATTTCCCACTTGTGATTTGAGCCCTCCTTTTATCTAGGTGCTTATGTTTGTAAATTAATAAATATTATAATAAAAATTGTTTAATTACACAATAGAAAAAATTTAGGAGGTTTAACATATTCTATATATTTTCACAAACAATATTTGGCTGCGCTTCTTTAGTTGCTTATTTTCTTGACGAACAGGTTACCAACCCTTATAATCGTAATGGAAAAAATAGAACATGTCGGGGTGGCGGAACTGGCAGACGCGCACGTTTGAGGGGCGTGTGGTGAATACCATGGGGGTTCAAGTCCCCCTCCCGACACCA
>CAYTER010000029.1:1695-27469 GCA_964436815.1 uncultured Syntrophomonadaceae bacterium | reverse complement strand
TCCAGTTTCTTGATAAAGGGTTTTTTCTGATCTATAACCTCGTGTATAACCGGCATCCAGCGGCTGATCGGAATCCCCTGGGGGCATTTTTCTTCGCATTCCCCGCAGGAAGTGCAGTTGACGGCGCGGACATCATGCTCCAAAAAGCCACCGCTGTCGTAAACATGTTTCCACCACTTGTATTTGCCGCGGGCGGCGTCAAACTGGTCATATTTCATAATGTTATTGTAATTGCTGATATTTTCGGGGATATCGACATTCTGCGGGCAGGGCATGCAGTACCCGCATTCGGTACAGGGGATGGCGGTTAGTTCTTCATAGCGGGTCCGCGCTTCATCAAATAGGGCCAGTTCAGCCGGTGTGAGAACGCCGATGGCAGAGCGGTCGGCGTAACTGATATTTTCTTTCAGCTGTTCCATGCTGCTCATTCCGCTGAGCACTACTGAAACTTCCGGCTGGTTCCAGAGCCAGCTGAGGGCCCACTCAACAGCATTTCTTCGTTTTTTAGCTTTATCCCAGATCGGCCTGATAGATGCGGGTGGAACGGCCAGGTTGCCGCCGAGCAGCGGTTCCATGACCACTACGGCGGTGCCTTTGCCGGCAGCGTAGCGCAGCCCTTTTGTGCCGGCCTGGTTCTCAATATCGATGAAATTGTGTTGGATCAAACACATCGGCCAGTCATAAGCATCGATGATCTCCTTAAAGGCTTCAAAATCATCGTGAAAAGAGAAAGCCGGGTAGCGGATGCGTCCATCAGCTACGGCCTTTTCGAACCATTCTAAGATTCCAAGGTCGCGAATTCTGCGCCAGCTGTTCTTATTTAAACTGTGCAGCAGGTAGAAATCAAGGTATTCGACCTGCAGTTTATCAAGCTGCTCGTTCAGGAAGCGGTCAAAATCAGCGGCGGTTTCCACTTTCCAGATCGGCATCTTGGTAGCCAGTTTTACTTTTTCCCGGTAGCCGTCCTTGAGAGCTTTGCCGACAATCAGCTCGCTGTCGCCGTCATGGTAGGCGTAAGCGGTGTCAACGTAGTTGACGCCCTGATCGATGGCGTAACGGATCATCTTAATTGCTTCAGGTTCATCAACCTTGTGTTCTTTAACGGGCAGGCGCATAGCGCCAAAACCGAGGGCGGATCCTTTAAAATCGAGTTTGCCGAATGTTCGATACTGCATGGTTTAGTCTCCTTATTGTCTGGTCTGGAGCAGCTAATCTGTTCTGTTTATCTTTTCCACTGAAAAGACAATAATTCCTGCCGGCTTGGGGTAGAGAACGGTAGCCCTTCACGGTAGGTTGTTAATTATAAATACTGATGGATTATGTTTGATATAACCGTTATATTTAAGGTATAAACTGGTTTTACGGCTTTGATGTGAATTGTCGGTATATGAAGGAGGATACTGGTGATGGAAGGACAAAACAGGAAAAATGGATCAGGGAAAACGGATCTGAAAACTTTAAAAAGAATGGCAATCACCAGATATTTAATGCTTTTTCCGGTGCTCGGCTTGCTAATGTTCCTTCCTGCCTGGACATTAAGATATTGGGAAGGATGGGTGTATATCTTCATCCTGGCCATACCGATGGCAGTATTCGGTCAATATCTTTTTACGAAAGATCCTGAATTACTGGAAAGACGCATGAGAACAAGGGAAAACCGTAAGGAACAGAAACTGGTGATTAAACTTTCCCTCCTGGTGTTTCCGCTGATCTATATTTTGCCTGGATTTGATAAAAGGCTTGTTTGGTCTGAGGTTCCGTTATTTATCCAGGTAGTATCTTTTATATTAGTGCTGATCGGTTATCTGATGGTTCTTAATGTTTTTAAGGCAAACAGCTATGCTTCAAGAGTAGTTGAAGTTGATGCAGGTCAAAAAGTGATATCTACCGGTCCGTATGCAATTGTCAGGCATCCAATGTATTCTGCAGTGATTGTACTCTATTTCTTTACACCGTTGGCTCTTGGGTCTTATTGGGCTGTTATACCGGCCACCCTGTTTCTGCTTGTTTTTATTCCAAGAATACTGGACGAAGAAAAGGAATTAGTGGACAATCTAGAAGGCTATAGGGAATATAGGCAAAAGGTGAAGTATCGCCTTATTCCGGGAGTCTGGTAGAAGCGGGGTGAAGCCATGAGTTTTGATTATGACGAGCCGATGCATGTTGAAGTGGTAACCTGCAGCGATGACTGCAGCAAGGAACAAATTGAATCTGAAATAAAGGAAATCTGCCGGAATCAGCCTTTCGCGGTGCTGGCCACCGAAGGGGAGGGAAGGCCTTACACTTCACTGGTTGCCTTTGCCGCTGACAGCGATCTCCGGCACCTCGTCTTTTCCACGCCTACAAAAACCAGGAAATACAGCCAGATTCTAAAGAATAACAAGGTATCTCTGCTGATTGACAACCGCGCCCAGCAGCCGGATAGCATCAATCTGATCCGGGCTATTACTGTAACCGGTAAGGCCGGACCCCTGGAAAAAAATGAAATGGAAAAGTGGGCACAACTGCTTTTAGATAAACATAATTACCTGGATAAGTTCATTAACTCGCCTTCATCCAGCCTGATTCTGGTCCGGGCGGAGCGCTATTTTTATGTTCGCCGCTTCCAGGAAGTATACCAGTGGATACCATCAAGTAGTTCTTAACAACATGATCCTAATGTGGACTGTTACCCAAGGAATATCCTTACGTCCAAAAATGCATGGTTATCCTTCAATAAACGAGATTTTTTTGAAAGCCCGATGGAGTGTCTGAGCGTGGAAGAGTGGGTAGAGCGATTTTGTTAGCAATTACAAAGAAGGGTTATCTCTGAAGTATTTGACTCACAGCTCCGGGTTGTATACGATAATGTCGAAAGCAGTCTGTTACTGTCATATAAAAACCAATTAGCATAACTTGATCTGAAACTTAGAAAGGTATACAAGTATGAAAATAGTTGAAAAGCAGATTAGCATTGATGAACTAATTAATATGTCGAATAAAATATTTGACGGTCTAGTAAAAGCCGTAGTTGATGTTGAAAAAGGAGTAATGGTCGTTGATGCTGAGATGCACGCCGATCAGGAAGAGCTACTGCTTAATAACGGTTCTAAACAGGACCATCTTTGGGGCATAAACTTTTACCCAGCTGAGTATGGCAGTGAAAATTTTATTGAGTTTGACTCCATGATTAATCTTCGACCCTCACAGAATAACAGGTCGAGAGGAATTGATAATGAAGAAATCAGAGAAAAAATTAAAATGATTGTTAAAAATTTGGTGGTAAAGTGACAATTCATAAAGAACTATCTTCCGGCAAATGGTTCGAGCTAAGTTTAATTGAGCAAATGGCAAACATCGGTACTGATTTGGATAGAAGTATCAGGTGGGCGAATAAAGATAAGCCTGATTACAGCCATGCTGCTTTCATGCGTGTACTGGAGTTGATTGATCTTACAGTCCAGGATCCCAAAAATCGCAGGCGTTTAAAGGAAATATTAAGAACCCGCGAAGCTATAATTGATCACTTTATCTATGATAACGAATATAATACTACGACTGAGCAGTGGCAAAAGTATTTTTACCATTTTAATTACGCAGCTGCGTTGGCAAAAGGCCGCTGAATACTTTAATCAGACGGTAATATTTATCTAAACTATAGTCCTTTGATTTAGGATCCCTTTTCAAATTCGGCTTAAACTTATTATGCGCTGTTCCAAAGGATGGGCAGCGCATTTTGTGATTGATAAAAAGACGAAATTATTAAAAATATTATTTGTTTAGAACTAGTCAATCAAGTATAATATAGCAAAGTGCCACGATTGTCATATATTTCTAAGGTTTTCTCAGGGCAAGGTCAGTATCACCGGGAATTCATACTATTTCTAATGAGGAGAGGATTGCATGAACACCCCTTTTCCCTTTGAGCCGGTTCTGGTTTTTGGTTACATGGCGATCATGCTGCTGGTTGGAATGCTGCTCAGGTCATCGGTCAAGTTTTTCCAGAACTACCTGATTCCCAGCTGTTTCATCGGAGGCACGATCGGCCTGATCCTGGCCAGCACGGGTGTCCTTAACATTTCAGTGTCTCTGCTCGAAACCTTTGCTTATCACCTCTTTGTTGTCTCCTTTATATCACTTGGTCTGACTACCAATATCAGCAAGGAAAAAAATATCCATGCCAGGAGCCCGGTCAAGGGATCGCTATGGATCGGTTTTGTCAGCGGAATCACCATGTCCATGCAAGGTATTGTCGGCGTGCTGCTGGTGTTTCTCTTGAACTCACTCGGGTTCAATCTCAACCAGCTCTTCGGGTTTTTGTCGCCGCTTGGTTTTACCCAGGGTCCAGGGCAGGCTTTATCGGTTGGCAAGGTGTGGGAGGAATTCGGCTTTACCAATGCGGCAACCTTAGGTTTATCTTTTGCCGTTCTCGGCTTCGCCTTTGCTTTCTTCGTTGGTGTTCCCCTGGTAAACTGGGGTATTCGTAAAGGCTTTACTACGCTTGCCCCTAAAACTCTTTCGCCGGCAATACTGAAAGGGTTAATTCCGAAAGGTGAGAAAAAAGAACCGGCCGGTGAGCTGACTACCCATTCCGGCAATATCGAGTGTCTGGCTTTTCACGCCGCCCTGGTAGGGCTGGTTTATCTTTTAACCTATGGCTTAATGTACCTGATTAATACTTTATTATCGCCGGATGTTGCGCTTACAGTCTGGGGATTTTTCTTCTTCCTCGCTGTTCTGGTGGCGCTGCTGGTTAAGTCTGTGGTGATCAAATTGGGTTTGGGCTACCTGCTCGATCCCGGTGTGCAGCGCCGGATTACAGGAATGGCGATCGACTTTCTAATCATCGCCACGATTATGGCTATCCAGATTGTGATTGTCTGGGAGTATATTGTGCCGGTGCTATTAATCTCCCTGGTGAGCGGGATTCTAACCACGATTGTGGTGGTCTATATTGGCCGGCGGACCTGGGAATACAGCTTTGAAAGAACGGCAGGTATGTACGGGATCGCTACCGGAACGGCTACCACTGCGCTGCTGTTGCTGCGTATCGCCGACCCGGAGTTTGAGACACCGGTGGCCCTCGAACTGGGGATACAGGTTATTTTTGCGGCGCCTTTTGTTTTCAGTTTGATGATGCTCATGCATGCGCCGCTGTGGTGGGGTTGGAGTGTTCAGATGGTTCTGTTGGTTTATGTCGGGGTAATGCTGCTATCCTACGCCCTGCTTCGAATCTTTAAGTTTATCGGTCCACGCCGGTTCTAAGCATTGTAGGCAGCCTGGGCTTTAGCTGTGCGATAGATCGCTAAAACTTTTTCCGGGGGCACTTCTTCCTGGATATCATGAATGGGGCAGAAGATATAACCGCCTCCCGGCTTAAAGATTTCGACCAGTTCGCGGACTTCGGCGGCTACATCCGCAACGTTTCCTTTAACCAGCGTGGTTTGGGTTCGCACGCCGCCGCCCCAGAAAACAATCTGCCGGCCGTACTTTTTCTTAAGTACGGCCGGTTCCATTCCGGCCGCCGTGATCTGCACGGGATTTAAAGCATCGATGCCGGCTTCAATAAAATCAGGGATAATCGGCTCTACACTGCCGCAGGAATGCAGCAGTATTTTTATTTCCGGGGCAATCTTTTTCACAGCGCTGCAGATTTTTGCCAGGTATGGTTTGAATAGTTCCCGGAACATCTGCGGTGAAAGCTGTAGCGAGTTCTGCAGGCCGTAATCGTCACCCATCATGATCACATCAAGGTAGGGGCCAAGCGCCTGCAGATATTTGCCGAGGCGCTCGATACTGGTAGCGGTGAGAAACTCAAGCCAACAATGCAACAATTCCGGTTCTGATGCCATAAAAATGAAGAAATTCTCGTAGCCGAACAGCTCCTGGCCAACCTGGTAAAGCGAGAAAAAGAGGGGGCCGCCGGTGGCGACAAGTGGATAATCATATTGTTCGGTCAGTGTTTGAGCGTTCTTTTGTAAGACCTGCAGCTCAGCATCGCTGATCGAAAAGGCGCCGCTCTGGCGGAGAAGCGGCAGGAGATCTTCGAGCTGCTGTACATTTTCAATCATGGCCAGCGGCCTGCTGACCAGGTTAAAATGGTGTCCGCGTGCCGGCATACTCAAGCGGGCCAGGCCGTTTAAGAGGGTCATTTCGAGCGTGCCATCAGCTTTTTCTTCCGGTTGAAACCCTCCGGGAGCCAAACAGGTTGAGCCGTCTTTTAAGGGCCACTCTCGCCAGTCTTCGGCCGGTACACCGTAAACCATGTGCCGGGGCAGGGGTAGAAGATCACCGCCCATTAACTTTAATACTTCCAGGCCTTCTTCGAGTTCGGGGGAGGCCAGCATCGGTACGGGGTCGCGCATGTACGTGGTTGTATTAATACCGAGAAATTTTTTCAGGCGGTTATAGGCCTGCACATTAATGCCGCTGTTGTGTGTAGCCGAAAAATCAATCGGCATCCGGTCGCCTTCTTCGAAGGCAAAGGCCGCCTTTACCCGCTCACGCGGAGTCATCTCTCCCGTCATTTTCAAGCCCCGCTTCAGTTTATTTGATGAGCCTGATTAAGCGTACTGCTTTAAGACATTAAAGTATAATTATGCCTGCTGTCAGAAAATCCTGCCTTGTTTCCAGGCTGCAAAGAAGTTTAGAGGAATTGTTGCCCGGAGGTGCGAAACTTAAGTTCAATAAACTGGTTGATTAGGGAGCGCTAATGAAAAAAACAGGCGATTACAGGATAGAGAGTTTTCCATCCAGCAGGATTGCAACTATTGATATCGGAGCGGTCGGTTTCGGCAAGCACCATGTCAAGGCACTGGTTGAGTTTGACGTAACTGAAGCCCGCAGGAGGCTGGCTGTTTTAAAAGAAAGGGGCGACAGTTTTTCTTTTAACGCCTGGCTGATCAAGTGCATCAGTGACGCGATTGGTGAGCATCAAATGCTCCATGGTATCCGCAACGGAAAAAGAGAAATTGTTATTTTCGATGATCTTGATATCTCAGTGATGATCGAACGTGAAGTGGAAGGGGCCAAGGTGCCCCTGCCGTACGTAATCCGCAAAGCAAATCGGAAAAGCCTGCAGGATATTGCCTTAGAAATTGATGCCGGTAAAGAGCAGGCTATTGTGGGAGAAAATGATTATGTGCTGGGGACCAAAAAGCAAAGATTCTTGATGAAACTATACTATGCCCTGCCGGGGTTTTTAAGAAGAGCGATCTGGAAGCAGATTCTAAAGAACCCGGACCTGGTTAAAGCGAATATGGGAACGGTAATGATAACCTCGGTGGGGATGGTCGGCGAAATTGAGGGCTGGGTTATTCCCGTCAGCGTCCATCCGCTCTGCTTTGCCATCGGGTCGATCATCAAAAAACCGGCTGTGGTGGGCGATCGGATAGCAATACGGGAGCACCTCTTTTTAACAGCCCTCGTTGATCACGATGTTATCGACGGAGCGCCCGCTTTCAGGGCGCTGACCCGCTTGAAAGAACTGATCGAAAAGGGCCATGGGATTCCGGCAGAACCTGATCAACAGACCGTTACTTAAAATGAGAGAAACTGATTAAAGGGATTATGACAATCTTTAAACCCGGGGCAGGTGGCAGGGATGCAAATGCAGGGGACGGCAAAAATCCTTGAGGAGATCGGCGTCCTGTTGGAGCTAAAAGGGGAGAACCCTTTTAAAAGCAGGGCCTATTACAGCGCCGCCCGCACGATCGAGATGATGGGCGAAGATGAGCTGAAAAAGCTGGTGGCAGAAGATCGCCTTAAAGATGTTAAGGGTATCGGCGCTGCTCTGAACGAGAAAATAAAAGAGCTGGTCATTACCGGTAATCTGCCATATTATGAAAAGCTGAAAGCTTCGATTCCTGACGGTCTGCTCGAAATTTTAAAGGTGCCTGGTCTGGGGCCGCGTAAGGTAAGCGTTTTACATGATCTGCTTGAAATCACCAACCTGGCCGAACTGGAGTACGCCTGCCGCGAGAACCGCCTGGTTAACCTGAAAGGCTTTGGGCCCAAAACACAGCAAAATATCCTCGAAGGCATTGAATTTCTGCGTCGTCACCAGGATCGCTATTTTTACAGCGAAGCCCGGGCCATTGCTGAAAAGCTGCTCTCTGTCACTGATAAATTGACCGGGTTAGAGCAGATCAGTCTTGCCGGCAGCCTCAGGCGCTGCCGCGAAACGATTAAGGATATTGATCTGGTGGCTGCGGCCGAAAAACCGGCTGAGCTCAGTGCCGCTTTCAGCTCCCTCCCGCAGGTTGAGGAGATTATTGCTTCCGGACCGACGAAGGTATCGGTGCGCCTGGTTGAGGGCATAAACGCTGATCTGCGTATTGTTAACGGGCCGGAATTCCCCTATGCGCTGCACCATTTTACCGGCAGCAAGGAGCATAATACCGCCCTGCGCGGGCGCGCTAAATCCATGGGCTTTAAAATAAACGAGTACGGGTTATTTAAAGGTGAGGAACTCGTGCCCTGCCGCGATGAAAGCGATTTTTTTTCCGCTCTCGGATTAATCTATATTCCCCCGGAGCTGCGTGAAAATAACGGTGAGATTGAAGCGGCGGCAGAAGGGCGGCTGCCCGACCTGGTTAAAGAAGAAGATATCCGCGGTATATTCCATATTCACAGCAAATACAGCGATGGCTCAAACAGTATAGAAGAGCTGGTTTTAGCGGGAATCGAGGCCGGTTACGAGTATATCGGTCTGGCCGATCACAGCCAGTCGGCTTTTTATGCCGGCGGGTTGACCAGTGATGATCTGGTCCGGCAGCAGGAAGAAATCCTATACTTGCGTGAAAAGTATCCGGAGATTGCCATTTATAGCGGGGTTGAATCAGATATCCGCCCTGATGGATCGCTCGATTACCCTGATCAGGTTTTAGAAAAACTTGATTTTGTAATCGCCTCGGTTCACGCAAACCTGAAGATGGAGCTTTCCCGGATGACAGAAAGGGTCATTACGGCACTCAGCCATCCCAGCGTGACTATACTCGGACACCCTACCAACCGTTTGCTGCTTGGCCGTGACAGTTCACCGCTTGATCTGGAACAGGTTTTTGAGGCTGCGAAAAATTATGGGGTAGTGATGGAGCTTAATGCCAATCCGGCCAGACTCGATCTTGACTGGCGCCACCTGAAGAGAGCTGCGGCAATCGGTTTGTCTATCGCTATTAATCCCGATGCTCACCAGGTAGAGGGATTTGCCGATACCGGTTTTGGTGTGGCTATTGCCCGAAAAGGTTGGTTGGAGAAAAAGGATGTTTTCAATTCCGCCGGCCGTGCCGAGATGGAAAAACTGCTGCAGATCAGAAAAGGTCGCTCACGCTAGTTGATAATATCAACAAAGATTTCAACCAGGAGCGGGTCGAACTGGCTGCCGGTGAATTTTTTAATTTCCGTTATAGCTTCTTCTCCTGATTTGGCTTTGCTGTAAGGCCGGTTATTTGTCATGGCATCGTAAGCATCAACAATGCTGAGGATACGGCATTCAACCGGGATTTCTTCGCCTGCCAGGCCCATAGGGTAGCCCGAGCCATCGTAATGTTCATGGTGTTTGAGGATTAATTCTGCTACAACGGCCAGATCCGGTGAAGCAGAAGCGATCCGGTAGCCTTTTTCCGGGTGCATCTTCATCACGATCCATTCTTCCTCATCCAGCGGACCCGGTTTAAAGAGGATCTGATCCGGGATGCCAACCTTGCCTAAATCGTGCACCTGGGCCAGCAGAGCCAGATCAGAAAGCTGCCGGGAGTTTAAGCCCGCCCTGACCCCCATTTTGTTACAGAGTTCCTGCACCCGGTCGGCATGCCCTTCAGCGATAAAGTCTCTTTCGGATAAGGCGACCATCAGGGCGTGCACTACCTGGTTGCGGTTGCTGCTGCGGTGGTAAAGCTTCTCGCGGTACATGTAGTCGTCGGCAGTTTTAAGCAGATCAAAAAGAGATTCGTGATCGGGATTTTTTGCGGTGGCGATGCCAAGTGAGATGCTCAATGGAAGACTGGCGTTGCTTTGGTTAAACTCAT
Organism: uncultured Syntrophomonadaceae bacterium; assembly: GCA_964436815.1. Classification (GTDB taxonomy): domain Bacteria; phylum Bacillota; class Dethiobacteria; order DTU022; family DTU022; genus UBA993. Next base: position 17,462 of record CAYTER010000029.1, on the reverse strand, counting down.
CGATTTTATCTTTAATTCTGCCGTAGACTATTTCTCCTGTTTCCGCGTCGGTTCTGGGCAGGATAGCTGCAAACTCGTCACCGCCGATCCGGGAGAGAAGATCACTTTGCCGGAGCGAGCTTTTAAGAATTTTGGCACAGGCAATCAGCATTTTATCCCCTTCATAATGGCCAAGGGTATCGTTAATCAGCTTCAGGCCATCCAGGTCGGCCGATATAATGGTAATCGGGTATTCACGGCTTTTATTCAGCCGCTTTAACTCTTCTTCAAAATAGGTGCGATTGTATAAATCAGTCAGCTGATCATGCAGGCTCAGGTATTTTAGTTTGCTTTCATAAAGTTTTCTTTCGGTTATATCCTGAACCATTCCCACTGAACGAATAACCTGTCCTGCACGATTCTTATAATGTTCGCAGCGCTCATGAACATGGCGTACGTCCTGGTCTTCCGGGTGTACTATTTGGTGTTCGATTTCGTAGTGATCTAACCCTGATTCGATTGAATTACTGTATGCCTGATCAACCCTGTCCCGGTCATCAGGATGGATCAGTTGCAGAAATGATTTATAACTGGGTATAAACTCTCCTGCTTTAACACCGAATATCTCATACGTTTCAGGTGACCAGTAGAGTTGTTCAGAAAGCAGATCCAGCTCCCAGCTGCCGATATTGGCAATCTCCTGGGTTTTACGGAGCCTTTGCTCGCTTTCCAGTAATTTTTTTTCAGTATTGAGCCTCGTTTCCTGGGCGCTGATTACATAGGCGATGACCACTGTAGCCGGGGGGTAGAGCAGCAGGATGGGGAGAGCAAGCTGGTTTATGACAATTGCTGCTGATAATCCGGGAATATAGGTAAACATAAACAGGGTTAAAAGGTTAAGCAGCAGGCTGAAGATTATAAGGCTCACCGGGGTCATGATTTTTTTGGTGCGCCGGAGCAAATAGTAATAGGCCGCTCCGAAAGCAGCGGATAAAATGATTGTTGCCACGCCCACATACATGCCGGCCCCACCGATATACACCCGGTGAACAGCGCTGATTACAGCAGCGATTAAAGCTGTCAGGGGACCGCCGAATAAACCGGCGATACTCAGGATAATGGAACGCCCGTCAAAAATAACCCCCGGCTGGAGAACGAAGGGCATTCTCATGCCGAGGATGGCGACAATCCCGAAGAGCAGACCGGAACCTAAAGAATATTGCAGGCTGCCTTTATCCCAGCGCCTGATGATCATGGTATAGACAACGATAGCTGCTACAAGAAGGGTCATATTCTGGATGAAGACTAAAAATAAAATATTTAATTCCTCCATCCCGGTTACCAGGCTGTTTGGCAGATTTGTTGAGGCTTAATTATAAAAAGTTTCCAGTAATTTAACTGATAATAACATTAGATTGATACTTCTGTAAATACTGAAAAATTGCTGTTCCTTAGGGCCGGAAGGAATTTTAAGCCGGGGAAAGAAAGCTTAAAAAGTGAAGGCCGAAAGGAGCAGATATGCAAAATATTGTTGCCGTAACCAGGAAAATCCCGCAGCAGGGCATGAGCATACTCGAAGCAGCGGGCTTCAAATGCCTGGTCAATGAGCAGGACAGGCCGCTTAGCAGAGATGAACTTTTTTTATTTGCCGGAAAAGCAGAGGCGATGATCACGATGCTCTACGACCGGATTGATGCCGGGCTGCTTGACGCCGCCCCGCGCTTAAAAATAGTCGCCAACCACGCTGTGGGCACCGATAATATCGATCTGCAGGCCTGTACCGATCGCCGGGTTGCGGTTACCAACACTCCCGGGGTTCTGACTGAAGCAACTGCCGATTTAACCTTAGGCTTAATCCTGGCTGCAGCCCGGAACCTGGTCGAGGCAGATCGTTTTATGCGCAGCGGTCTTTTTAAGAGTTGGGATCCGCTGCTTTTTCTCGGCCCGGAGCTGAGGGGAAAAACCCTTGGCATTATCGGGATGGGGAGGATCGGGCAGGCTGTCGCCAGGCGGGCGCTGGCCTGCGGGATGAAAATAGTCTATTTCAGCCGCAATCGCCATGACGAAGGGCTTGAAAAGAGATTAGAAGCACGATACCTGCCCCTCGATGAAGTGGTTTGCGAGGCTGATATTTTAACCCTCCATCTGCCCTACAGCCAGGAAACACACCACCTGATCGACAGGCGCCGCCTGAATTTAATGAAGCCCGGAGCATATCTGATCAACACCGCCCGCGGTGCTCATGTCGATGAAAAGAGCCTGGTCGATTGCCTGAAAAAGGGCTTGCTGGCCGGGGCTGCCCTGGATGTTTATGAAGACGAACCGTTGATGGCGCCCGGATTGGCAGAGCTCAAAAATGTTACCCTGCTGCCGCACCTGGGCAGCGCTACTGTTGAAGCCCGAAACGCCATGGCCACAATGGCGGCTGAAAGTGTATGTGCCGTTCTCAGCGGCAAAAGGCCGGAGCATTTGGTAAACCGGCTTACTTAAACTGCGATTATAATTATTTTGACAAAAAACCTGCTATTCGTGTAATCTAATAGAGAAATCTGTCAAAAACGTCAGATTTATATTCAAGGTTTATGCCGAGAAGGAGCTTGGCTTTCCTTCTCGATTTTTATGTTTAAACAATTTATGGTGGCAAGCAAATGAACTTAAAAAGCTTACGTTTTTCGCGCAAAAAATCAGGGAAAGAGCAAAGTATAAATTCCGGGACCGAGAAACCTTTCCACCCGGTAAAGAGCATTTTGATCCTGGCCTGGCCGGTTGTAATCGAAATGGGGCTCCACACCTTCGTCTGGATCTTTGATACGGCGATGGTCATGCGGCTGGGAGCCCGCGAAGCGACGGCTGTTGAATTTGGGGCCATTGTGCTTTTTAACTCGCTATTTATCCTGGGCGCACTGGGGATTGGGGCCAACTCGCTGGTGGCCCGCTATACCGGGGCAAAAAATCTGAAAATGGCAGCCCATACCGGTGGGCAGGCGCTTTCACTGAGTTTACTAATCACCGTGGTTTTTACCGCTGTCAGCCTCCTGGTTTACCGGCAGCTTTTCAGTTCCATTATCAGCGACATCCAGACTGTTGCGCTAACTGAAGAATACTTTTACTATGTCCTGGTCAGCGGGGGCTTTGCCTACCTGCCGCTTGTTGTGGCCAGCGGAGTGATTCGCGGTGTCGGCAATACCAGGGTGCCGATGATTATTGCCCTTATTGCCAACCTTTACAATGTAATCGGCGATTACCTGTTAATTTTTGGTCACTACGGTTTTCCGGAACTGGGAGTTAAAGGGGCCGCCCTGGCCACCGGTTCAGCGCAGTTGATTGGTTTCATCCTATCAATTGGTTATCTCTTATTACATCGGGGCGTGTTGCCATTTTCCTGGCGTTCGCTTTTTCCCCTAAACCGTAAAGTGATCGCCAAGGTCCTTAAGTTAAGCATACCGGCCGGGGCTGAAGAGTTGACTAATCACGGGAGCCGGATGATCACTGCCGGCTGGCTGACCTACCTTGGACCGGTTGCATTTGCGGCCAATGCCGCCGCCATTGCGGCTGAAGCTTTTTCTTTTATGCCGGGAATGGCTTTTGCGATCGCCGCCACTACCCTGGTCGGGCAGCGCCTGGGCGCCGGTTTTATTAAACAGGCCCGTGACAGCGGGTACTGGGCTGTTGTTTTAGCCACAATTTTAATGAGCGCTTTCGGTTTAATCTTTTTCTTTGCTCCCTACCTGGTGATGAGCCTATTCGATCCGCCGGATCCGGAGGTTTTGCGGCTGGGTATACTCTGCCTGCAGATTGCCGCTTTTGAACAGCCTTTTATTGCCATCGCCATGGGTTTTTCCGGGGCTTTAAAAGGGCTTGGCGATACCAAGGGTCCTTTCAAAATCGGACTCTATACGAACCTGTTGATCCGCCTGCCATTGATTTATGCCGCTATCTATATCTGGAATCTTGAAATCTATTACATCTGGTGGATCACGGCGCTGCAGTACCTGGTCAGTTCAGTATTTCTGTATTTGCGTTACCGTAATAAAGATTGGGGCAAGCTTGAATCGATACCAACGATTAAAAACCTGGGCTAAGTAAAGGTGGCTGGTTATAGTGGCAGAAGATGTACGGCAAATAGACGGTGCTGAAGATTGGTGGAAGAAAGCAGTGTTTTACCAGATCTACCCACGCAGTTTCTTAGATAGCGATGGCGATGGGATCGGTGACCTGCCCGGTATAATCTCCCGCCTTGACTATTTAAATGACGGCACCGATCAATCCCTCGGAGTGGATGCAATTTGGTTCAGCCCTTTTTTTACCAGTCCGGATCGTGATTTTGGTTATGATGTAGCCGACTACTGCGACATAGATCCCCGTTACGGCACACTGGCTGACTTCGATCACCTTTTGGCAGAGGCACACCAAAGGGGAATCAGGGTTATGCTTGACCTGGTTGTTAACCATACTTCCGACCAACATCCCTGGTTTATAGAATCACGCTCTTCTAAGGATAATCCGAAGCGGGACTGGTATATCTGGAAAGATGGCCGGGGTGGCGCAAAAAACCCGCCTAACAACTGGCGTAATAACTTTTTCGGCCGGGCCTGGACCTTAGATGAAAAGACCGGGCAGTATTATCTGCATTCATTCCTGAAGGAACAACCTGACTTAAACTGGGATAATCCTGAAGTGCGGGAAGCGGTGGGCGATGTGATCCGCTTCTGGCTCGATCGGGGAGTCGATGGTTTTAGACTCGACGTTGCTCATATCTACTGCAAGGATTCTCAGTTTCGGGATAATCCCACACTGATCAAAGGCCTTAACCGGGTGGGAGGGTTAGATCCGAAAGACAGGCTGCCGCTGGCTAACCTGATGAAGAAGCTTTCCCTGCCGGAACTGCAGGTTCGAAAATATAACCAGCACCAGCCGGAGACGCATCAGGTTTTAAAAGAATTCCGCCGTATTTTTGATGCCTACCCTGCCGTAACCAGTGTCGGAGAGATTGTGGCCGATGATCCGGATTTGATCGCCTCATACTACGGTAAAAATAATGATGAACTGCACATGAACTTTTACTTTGAACTGCTGCACTGCCGCTGGAAAGCGGGCGCGTTTAAAAGATGTATCGAACTGTGGGAAAAAACCATTCCAGCCGGAGCCTGGCCGGCCTATACCTTAAGCAATCACGATGTTGTCAGGGCGATCAGCCGTTACGGAGATAACGATCAGACCGATAAACGGGCCAGGTTGCTCGCGCTGCTGCTTCTGTCTGTACGGGGTACGCCCTTTATCTATTACGGTGAAGAGATCGGCATGAAAGAAGCTAAGCTGCCAAAAGAAAAACTTAAAGACCCGATCGGTCAGAAGTGGTATCCTTTGCACCGCGGACGGGATGGCTGCCGGACCCCGATGCAGTGGGAGGAGGGCGTAAAGGGCGGTTTTTCGGGAGCCCCTGATTTCTGGCTGCCGCTCGGGCCTGAAGTGGAGAAGCGCAATGTGGCTGTGCAGGAAAAAGATGAGCATTCACTGCTAAACCTTTATAAACAGCTGATCAGGCTGCGTAAGGAGCTGCCGGCCCTGACTGAAGGGCAGTACCAGACGGTTGAAGAAAATATCCCCGCAGACTGCTACTGTTACCTTAGAAAAGCTGCAGATCAGGAGTTGCTCATCTGTCTTAATTTCAGCGCTGAGCAGCGCCGGATTGACTATCAGGGTTCGGGCGGTTTGAAATTAATCTTTTCTACGGCCCCGGATCGTCCGAAGATGAAAGAATCGCCGGCATTTTTGCTTGAGCCTTACGAAGGCTGCCTCTTTGAAACTGTTTGACATTCTTAGGACAGAAAGCAGGTGATCGGATGTCTTATAAGCACCTGGACCGGGAGCAGCTGGAGCAGCTGCTGGAGGATTTTGCTAAAAGGTGGCTGGCCCATGACGGCCTCTGGTTCCAGCAGGTGGAGAAAGCTCACGGCATGGAGGAAGCAATCAGGCTTGATGCTGCTGCCTGGGAGCATTTTACAGTAATCGAAGCCAGGCGGATTATGGCGCTCCTGGGCCTGGAGGCCGGAGGAGGGTTGCCGGCGCTCGAAAAGGCCCTAAAATATCGGCTTTATGCCTTTATCAATGAACAGCAGATTGAAAGGCCTGATCAAAAAACATTAATTTTTAAAATGCTTGACTGCCGTGTTCAATCAGCCCGGAAGCGTAAAAATATGGCGGAATTTCCCTGCAAGCCGGTTGGCCTCGTTGAATACAGCGGGTTTGCTCAAACCATTGACCCGGGGATTAAAACTAAATGCCTGCACTGCCCGCCGGATCCGCACCCTGAAGACAGCTACTGTGCCTGGGAGTTTACAATCGAATAGCGCCAGGTGAAAGTTATAGTTGCATGATTGTAATATTATGATATAATAATATACCGAGGGGAGGCCTGTTATGGATATCGCCGGCGAGCTTGATTTGATCAAGAAAAAAGCGTTATTGTTAAAAGCTTTATCTAACCCGGTCAGGTTATGTATAGTGCGGGAACTTTTACAGCGTGATGCTTGCAATGTATCTTCTATGCAGAACTGTCTCAAGATGTCACAATCAACTGTATCCCAGCATCTGGGCAGGCTGCGTGATCTGGGTATTATCAGCGGTGAGCGAAAAGGGACGGAAGTCTACTACCAGGTAACCAGCGACGAGGCGGCAGAAGTAATCAGGGTTCTTTTCAAAGATTAGTTTTCAAAAACAGATTAAGAAACAGGGGAGGTTATAAATTATGATTGCAGTTAGCGAAAAGGCTAAGGAAAAATTCCTTGAATTCCTGAACAGCGAAGAAAAGAAAGATGCCTATGTGCGCATCTATGTCAGCGGTGTTGGCTGAGGTGGGCCCCGCTACGGGCTGACTCTGGATGAGTCAATCGAGGAAGAGAAAGACATTGTTGAAGATTTGGGTAATCTGAAAGTGGTCTATGAAAAGGGTATATCTCATTTCATGGAAGGAAAATCAATCGATTATCATGATGGGCCGCGTGGTGGATTTGCCATCAACGATGGTAGTCCGGGCAACAGCTGCGGAGATTGCAGTTGCTGATAACCAGCTTATTATAAGCTTGATTGTTTAGGAAGGAGCTTCTTTAATTGGCTACAAAAAAAGAACAGGTCTATCATTGCCAGGTTTGTACTAACGTTGTAGTGGTAAAAGAAGAGGGCGTCGGTATATTGGTATGCTGCAATAAGCCGATGGAGCTTAAGGGCAAAGAGTAAAAGCACTTTAGAATTGAGATCGATAAAAGCCGGCAGGTCCGGTGTTTAACCTGCCGGCTTTTTAATGCCCGAAATTACAGGGTTTCCTGCAATTTTTTCCGGTTAAGCATTTCGCTGTATTCAGAGTCTTTTTCCTGCATCCCGCCCGGGAATTCGTATTTGGCCAGCCGCTCGACAAAGGGGTCGGGATCAAAGGATTCCGGTCCGTGAACACCCTTTAAGTTCCAGATTCCTTTGGCGATCAGCTCCAGCATGATCACCGGTCCGACAGCGGTTTGAGCCACAACCGAATTGGTGCCGTATTTTTTAAAGCATTCCTGGTTATCGGCTACCTGGTAGAGATATACTGATCTCCTGAGCCCGTCTTTATTGCCGGTAACCCAGGCTCCGGCGCAACCTTTGCCGATCATTTTCGGAGCCAGTTCCAGGGGGTCGGGCACCACTTTTACCAGGAAATCGCGTGGAGTAATCTCGCTGTTTCCGACCTTTATTTTGCGCTCCGCATCATCCATGCCGCACTGTTGCAGGTTAAGCAAAAGGGCCCTCATCTCGCGGGGTACGCCGAATTTAAAGGTTACCCGGTTGCAATCGATAACCCTGGGTACAAGCAGTACTTCTTCATGTTCAACATTGATAACCTCGACATCACCGATGCCGCCGGGGAAAGAAAAAATCTCCGGTTCGGAAAAAGGCTCAGTACAATACCAGCCGCGCTCTTTTTCCCAGATTACCGGTGGGTTAAGGCATTCTTCAATTGTGGTCCAGATCGAGAAACCGAAGGCCACTCCTTCGTGGCCGGGAATATCGTAGTTATCACCATCGCGAATGTTCACTTCATCTATAGTGTCAAAAAGATGCTTGGCCGCAAAACGGACAAACACATCGGCCATACCCGGTTCTACCCCGGAGCCGACCAAAGCCATGCACCCTGCTTTTTCCCATTCTTCGTGCCTGGCAAACTGGTAATCGCCAAGCTTGATGTGAGCCAGTTCAAAAGGTTTATCCGGGTGCCGCTTCGAAAGGGTCATGGCGCAGTCCATATAACCGACGCCACATTCAAGGCAGGTATCAAAAATAGTTTTATTGAAAGAAGGTTCAACCGCATTTAATATTTGGGTGATGCCATGTTTTTTAACCAGTTCTTTGATCTGGCCGGGGTTTTTGGCATCTACTTGTTCTGCGATGAAACGGGGATCATCACACATGGCCGCTACAGCATTGGCCCGATCCAGGTTATAGTCGGATAAAATTATCTTTTCAGCCCACACTCCTTCCTGGGCGGCCCGCTTGATGATCCTGGCAACAGATTGCCCCACACCTCCGGCGCCGATAATCATTAGTTTCATTGTTGTTACCTCCACTTTTTTTGTTTATTCCGCGAAAACCGCCGCCACTTTAAAAGTGGCGGCGGTCATTGCTTCTAATGTTGGAACGGGTTATGCTCCCTTGGACCAGAAGAATTTTGGCATTTTGCTCATGTCCTCGCCTTCCAGAGTCCGCATCGGTTTCGGCGGGTTGGTTTTTTGAGTAGCCAGTGAAACAAAGATCAGGGTTAAGAGACTGATCACTGCAGCTGGTACCATGGCGATGAAAATAGCATCTTCTTCAAAGAAATCAGTAGCCGGCATTGCCCAGAACCAGAACAGCAGTACCCAGGATACAAGACCGGTAACAAAGGAACTGACCGCTCCGTAACTGTTAGCTTTCTTCCAGAAGAATCCTAGAATGTAGGCGGCTCCGATCGTGGCCAGCTGGATTCCTCCGGATAAAACAATCAGTTTGTAGACCGTTTCAAAGTAAAGAGCGATTGACATTGCCAGGAGAGCGGTGATCGGGATGCAAATCCGCACTATTTTCAGGATTTCCACGTTGTCGGCTTTTGGTCTGAAATAGCGGTAAATGTTGTGTCCGACCAGGGTGGAGACAATCAGCACATTGTCGCCGGAGGTGCTGACAATGGCCGCCGCCAGGGAGACAATAAATAAAATACTGGCCCAGGGCGGCAGGAAGTTGTAAGCGGCCCAGGGCAGGGCGTTTTCGGCCTGCATTTCAATATCAGCGACATTATCCCACATCCCGGTAGTAAAAACGGCAATCCCAATCAGTACCGGCATCATGCCGATGGTCAGATAGAGCACGCCGCTGGTTAAAAAGCCGGCTACGGCAGTTTTTTCATCCTTGGCGGCCAGCGCGCGCTGCATCAGGACCTGGCTCGGCACATCCCCCAAAGATAGGGTGGCCCAGGCCGAGATATAAAGCAGCACTGCCAGGAGTCCTGCATAGCCGAGATAGCCAACATCGGGATCGCTTTCAATCCTCATTGACCAGGTTGGCAGTTCAGCCCAGTTGACACCGTTTTCGATCAAACCGCTTAATCCGCCTACCTGTCCAAGGGCGGCAGGCAAAAGGATGACCAGGCCGACAATGATCAGGATGAAGCCGATCATGTCAATGCGGGAAAGAGCCCACAATCCACCGAAAGCGGTAACAATAATTATGGCAATCGTGGCGATGATCACCGCTGTGCTCATGCTGAAGCCGGTGGTCAGGTAAACGATAATGCCGAGGGCTACCAGCTGTCCTCCCAACCAGGCGATGGCAGATAAAATCTGAATTATCGTGTAAAGCATACCGCTTAAGTGACCATAGCGGTGATTGAAGAAGTCAGTGACAGTGGTATACTTTGCCTTGCGCATCCGGTAGGCAAAAAAGATACCAATAATGACCATGCAGAGAGCCGGGGCCCAGGGATCAAAAATAATGCCCTGCATCCCGTAAAGAAGGGCATAACCGGCTGCTCCCATCATCGCTCCGGCACAGATCCAGGTAGCGATAATCGAGGGGACCATGAAGATAAAATTCATTTGACGGCCGCAAACCACCAGGTCGTCACATTCATGGACCCTTCGGCTGTAAAAGACGCCGAGAGCGATAATGACAACCATATAAATGCCTAAAAACAGTAGGATCCATGGTGCTGTCGAAAATACCGTTAAGACGCTGTCTTCCATTAATTACCTTCCTTTCGCTGTTTAGAATAAAAGCAAAAGACTGTTTTTATAGGCTTAACCTCCGGCAACCCGGGGATTAAAGGTTACAACATCGCCTCCTTTAATGGGTTGGTCGAGGTCTGTTTTCAGGCTGTTAATCTGGATAAATGAAACAGAGGAGGCGGGGATGCCGAATTGAGCAAGTAATTTACGGGCTGAGTTGTTCGTTTCGTCAAGTTCGACCTCAACAAGGCTGGCTCCGTCAGCATACCTGCTCAAAGGTCCTTTTAGCCGAAGTGTTATCTTCATCTTTCCGCCTCCCGGCATTAATTAATTTAAAGATTGAGCGCTTTCTTCTTTTCGTCCGTAATCCTGCCGTTTTTATCCCAGCCGCGCAACTCGTAGTATTCCTCGAGCATCTTTTCAAATTCTTCACGCGGCAGCACTCTGCCGGCGGTAAAGCCGGTGGTCAGTTTTTCCTTTAAAAACCGTTCCGGTAAGTAATCGTCTTTACGGGCAAAACCTTCCCGCTCATTAAAGAGATGGGCCAGGTTATAGGTTCTTTCACCGATGGTGGTTAATTCATCGGCGGTGATTTCACGCTCAAGCAGCATACTTAGTATTTCAGCCATCCGCTCGGTGCTGATAGCCCAGAAATCGCACCAGATCGCCGAGAATTTCACGGCATTGTCATTCTGCATGCCAATCACCAGTTCGGCTTTTCCTTCGCTGGTAAAGGGATCAATGTCACCGAAAGCTTCAACTGCCGCCGGCCAGGCCCGCATATGGCAGGCCCCGCGGTCGGCGGTGCTGTAAGCCAGTCCCATCGACCAGGAGCCCCGGGGATCGTAACCCGGAACTTCAAGGCCTTTAATTTCCATGGCGAAATCTTTGCCGCCATACTTTTGCGATAAAGCCCGTACGCCTGCTGCCAAATCGGCGCCAACGCCCTGCTTTAAAGCGATCAGGGTCGGCATCTTCAGGTATTCTGTCACCTCACCGAAGTGAATCCCAAAATCATGAATCCCTTTTTCGGTCAGTTCCATGGCAAAGGCTACAACATTACCGGCCGAAATTGAATCGAGACCGTGATCATCGCAGAGGCGGTTAAATTCGATCACCGCTTCCAGGTCGTCAATGGCGCAGTTTGAACCGCACAGCGCGAGGGTTTCATATTCCGGTCCCTCGACCTCGGTCTTGCCCATTTTTACGTAATTGCTGCAAGCCAGGGGACAGGCAAAACAGGCTTTCTTCGCTTTAAGCGCGCCTTTTACCGCATCAGAGTTGATGCCGGCATGACCTTCAAAGGTGCCCTCCTGGAAGTTACGGGTCGGCAGAATACCGGTATCCTGGCAAAGCTCGACGATCATCGGGGTGCCGTCATGATAGGCCCACATGTTGTCATCGCTCATTGTGTCTTCACGCCTGATCTTGTTCATGGCTGCTGAAAACTTGCGAATATCCGGTATTTTAATACCGCCGCTGCCCCGGACAGAAACCGCCTTCAAATTTTTGCTGCCCATTACAGCGCCGATCCCGCCACGCCCGGCCTGGCGATAGAGCTCAGAACTGATGCAAGCCATCGGTACCAGGTTTTCCCCGGCCTGGCCGATTGCCAGGGTAACGACATCACCTAACTCTTCATAAAGCAGGTGTTCTGTTTCATGTGCGCCTTTACCCCAGAGGCTGGCGGCGCTGCGCAGTTCAATCTTGTCATCTTCAATGAATAGATAGGTAGGTTTATCAGCCTTGCCTTCAATGATAACGGCATCATAACCGGCGAATTTTAGCTCGTGGGCAAAGTGGCCGCCAATTGAGCAATCGAGGATCGTCCCGGTTGCCGGCGACTTGGCGGCAATAGCCAGTTTGCCGCTGTTGGGTACTATTGTGCCCGTAGTCGGTCCGGTCATCAGAATCAACTTGTTGTCCGCCGAGAGGGGGTCGATTCCCGGTTTAAGCTCCTCATAAAGGTATTTGATGCTTAATCCTTTTCCACCTAAATAATCCCCAGCCCACTCTTTATTTAAGGGCTCGGTTGTTGTTTTACCGGTTGTCAGATTTATTCTTAAGACTTTGTCCATGTAAGCCATTATTTTTTCACCTCCTCGAAGGTTAGCGCCGCAGTCGGGCACCAGTTGGCGCAGCTCTGGCACTGGACACAGACGCCGACACCTTTCGATTTCTTAACGATTACCTGGGGAGGACAGATGTCAACGCAGATTCCGCAGTCAGTGCAAAGATCTTCTAAAAACGAAAGGCGCCCGTTTTTTAGAATAATGGCATCCTCGGGGCAGGCCTCAACGCAGGCCAGGCAGAGGTCGCAGACCTGTCCTTTGACCATTAACCCATCACGGGCATGAATTGAAGTAATTTTTAAACGGGCCAGCCGGGGATTAAATTCCCCTTCATTCTGTGCGCTGCAGGCCAGATGGCAAAGTTTGCAGCCAATACATTTCTCGGCATGAAAAGCCAATGCTTTCAAGCAAAATCAGCTCCTTTCATGATTACTCCTCATAATCCCTTACTTTTCGGCGGGTTGACCTGATATTCCTTCTGCCGCGGTCTGGCCGCTGTCCAGCTTGATACATCAACTATAATATGCAAGAACAATGCCAATGGGCCATTAAGGCGGTTTGTATATATACCTTGATTGAAGGAGCCAGTCAGGGTGGTTTTTCTCAGCGAAGATTATTTATAATTTAGCGGAGAGGGAATAGCCGTTTGTCTCGATAATGAGAATAATTTTCCTGATTGGCAATTAAGGGCAGGTTATTGCTGAAATAACGTTGAATTAATGATTACACCAAGCCTGAGGATCAAGCAAAGAAGGTTGAATAAATGTCAGGATTAATGTCCATCCAGCCGATGGTTCAGGATCTGGCTGAAGCGATAGCCGCCGCACTTTCTATTGAGGTGGAAATCGTTGATCATGAGCTGACTGTTGTAGCGGGGAGCGGTTTTTACAAAAATAAAGTCGGGCAAAAAGAGGAACTGGGACAGCTGGACAGCGATTACCTTTATGCCCGAACGCTGCGCAGCGGTAAGTCTTTTGTCGTCAGAGACCCGATAAGCGACCCGGCGTACGACCCCTCGACTCTAAATGGCACTACAAAGGAAATGGCCGAAGTTTGCTCACCGATCATGCTTGATGAAAAGGTGATCGGGGTTATCGGATTAGTTGCTTTTAATCCTGTGCAGAAAGATAACCTGATGTCAAAACCCGAAGCTGTTCTCTCTTTCCTCCAGCACTTGAGCCGTTTTCTGGCTGCCAAGGTGGCCGAGAGTGATGCGGTTGAAAGGCTTACCCGGTTATCCAATGAACTTTCTACCATTTTGGAAACAATCCATGAGGGAGCGCTGGCTATTGATGCCAGGGGCGTAGTTACCCACTGCAATACAACAGCAGAAAAGCTGCTCAGGCTGAACCGGGAAAAAATCATCGGCAGAAACCTCTCTGATTTCTGGACTAATGCGCCCGCTTTGGAAGTGCTCAATACCGGGGCTGAGTATATTGAGAAAGAAGAAATTTACCAGGGTAAAAGTAAAAACAGAATGCATTTTATCGTTTCGGTGCGTCCGATCCCCGGCCGGGAAACTCCTTACGGTGCGGTCGTATCTTTCCGCGATATTGCTGAAGCGCGTCGCCTGATTTATGATTTAAGCGCCACGGCCATGGACTATACTTTCGATGATATTATCGGTGAAAGCAGCGCCATTAGGCAGGTTAAAGAACAGGCCTTAAGGGTGGCCGGCGGGAACTCCACAATCCTGATTACCGGGGAGAGCGGAACCGGTAAAGAGATTTTTGCCCGGGCTATTCACCAGGCCAGTGCCCGGGTCGAGGGGCCGTTCATCAGCATCAATTGCGGGGCTATCCCGGAAACTTTGTTGGAAAGCGAACTGTTCGGCTATGAAGGCGGGGCTTTTACCGGGGCACGGAAAGAGGGTAAAGCCGGTAAATTTGAGCTGGCCAGCGAAGGGACTATATTTTTAGATGAGATTGGCGAGATGCCGCTTCACCTGCAGGTTAAACTGCTCCATGTTTTACAAAACAGGGAAGTAGAAAGGGTGGGCGGAACCAATAAAATTCCCGTCGATGTAAGAATCATCGCCGCTTCAAACCGCGACCTGGAAAGCATGATGCATGAAGGCAATTTTCGCAAAGATTTATATTTCCGTCTCAGTGTTATACCGCTGCATATCCCACCGCTTAAGGATCGCAGGGAAGATATACCAGCCCTGGTGCAGTGCTGCCTTGAGAAGTATGGGCCAATGCTAAACAAGCAATTAAGCTCTGTTGAACCGGAAGCGATGGATTGTTTGCTGCAATACAACTGGCCCGGTAATGTGCGTGAACTTGAAAATGCTGTTGAATACGCGGTTAATATGACTGCGGGCGATATAATAACTTTGGGCTCCCTGCCCCCGCGGATCAGGGAGGCGCAGGCAGAGAAAGGTCTCAAGTTTGTCCTGCCTTTGAAAGAAAGGATTCGTGATTATGAACGGATTATTCTCCAGGAATACTTGGAGCTCTACGGTAACTCTTACGAAGGTAAAAACACTATCGCCGAGAAACTTGAGATCAGCAGGGCAACTCTTTACCGCAAACTGTCTGAACTTGGGTTATCTTGATTACAGAAGGAGGGGCTTAAATGGCACAGGCAGAATGGAACTGGTATATTGAATACTCCAGCGATTATCACGGTTATCTCTATGCAATCAAAAAAAGTCTATTCAGTGATGAAACTCCCTTTCAGAGGGTAGACATCGTAGATACTTTTACCTACGGGCGTTTACTGATTCTGGACGGGAAGACCCAATCTGCCGAGTTTGACGAGTATATTTATCATGAGGCGCTGGTTCATCCGGCGGCAGTCATCCATGGCAAGCCGAAAGAAATAATGATCATGGGTGGCGGTGAGGGAGCGGTCACCAGGGAGCTTTGCCGTTACCCTGATATTGAAAATATAGTCATGGTGGATATTGACCAAAAGGTGGTTGAAATGTGCCGGGAGCATCTGCCGGAATGGCACCGGGGCTCATTTGAAGACAGCCGGGTTGAACTTCTGCACCAGGATGCCAGAAAGTACCTCGAAGAGACAGACCGCACGTTTGATATCATTTACAGCGATTTAACCGAACCATATGAAGATGGGCCTTCAAAGCTGCTATTTACCAGGGAGTTTTACAAAATCGTAAAAACTAAGATTAAGCCCGGCGGTATCCTGGTTGTCCAGGCAGGAGGGTTCAGCCTCGACTACCTTTCAATTCATGCAGCCATCAGAAACACAATGGAATTGGTATTTGAATCAGTGCAATCCTACCATACATTTATTCCATCCTTTGATTGTTCATGGGGTTATATCATAGCCGGAATCGAACCCGATAAATTAAAAATCGGCCGGGAGGAAATTGATCGCCGCCTGGGTGATATTGGCGGTCAATTAAAGTTCTACGACGGTGAAACCCATGAAGGGATGTTTTGTATTCCAAAGGACATCCGCCGTGCTTTAAAAGAAGATCAAACGATCATCGAAGATGGCATACCGGTCGACTTCTATT
>CAYTER010000029.1:0-1595 GCA_964436815.1 uncultured Syntrophomonadaceae bacterium | reverse complement strand
TTGATCATAATTTAAGGCAAAAAACACCCTCCCCCTTGAGGGGGGAGGGTCGGGGTGGGGGTGAACTGTTTAGCTCCGGTCTTCAATCTCCACGCTCATCCCATATTCCGGCAACCTGTCAATAAAGGGTTGCGGGTCAAGCACTTCAGGCGGAACAGCCCCCCGGGTTTCGATCAAACCTTCAGCCAGAAGATCGGCGGCCAGGGCGGCCGGTATTCCAGTTTGGAAAGAGGTTCCCTGCTCCTGCACCTTTTCATAAGCCTCTTCATGATTCACATTATTATACATAAACTTTACGCTCTTTTTCCCGTCTTTATAACCGCTAACCAGGGCTCCCACGCAGATGTTGCCTTTGATCTTCCCGGCCAGGTCGGTCGGTTTGGGTAATAACGCTGTGACCACATCGCGGGGTACAACGCTGACATCGCCGACCTCGATCGGCTGATCGCTGTCTAGGCCGATCGATCTTAACACATCCATCATCGTCACCAGTTCGTCGGCTAACCCGTAGCCAAAATTACAATTTTTTAGGCCTTCATTCTTAATATAGCGGGGCAGGGTCCAGGCTTCTTCGTGAGATACGCCGTATACTTTTACCTTGCCCACCGGGCCGGGGAAGATGAACTCATCGATAATCTGCAGCGGCTCTTTAGTAACAAAGGAACCATTTTCGTAAAACAAGGGATCTTCTGATGCACATTCATCAATGAAAGTGTCCGGTGAAAAATAGAGCGCCAGCTTATACCCTTCAACGTAAGACACATCAGCGTCACGGATCAGAATTTCCTCAACCGTATCTAGCTGATCAGCAAGGTAACGCGCAAAGATGTTGCTGCAGCCCGGGTCGATCCCGATCCCGCAAAGCGCCAGCAGGTTTGCTTCCCTGAAACGCCGATCAAGCTTTAACTGTTCGGATATGTCAATTTTTCCGGGTAAATTTAATAGAGTTTCACAGGCCAGGTCCATATAGTGACAAAGGCCGTCCAGGCAGGCTTCCATCACAATCAGGTTAAACCGGGGGATGGTAGCATTGATTAATATATCTACATCTGATGCCAATGCTTTGACTTGCTCCAGATCTGAGGCATCAACTACCCGGCCCCGAAACTTTTGATTGTTAATTGAATTTATTGCGCTGTCGACAATGGCTTGATCCAGATCGGCACAGATAACCTGATCGAATTTATTTTTCAGAGCAGCTGATTTGGCGATCACCCTGCCGACTCCACCCAATCCTAAAATTGCCAGTTTCATGATAAACCTCCGCATGTTTATTTTTGAAAGGCATTTTATTTGAAATACAAAACAATCCCTCTCAATTTTGCGAATAAAGATGAGCTGTTTCTTATTATTTGGATTACTACAAGGGAAAGAATCGGACGGGCTAGGTGAAGTGATGTTTAACTGAAAAGACGATAAGAATGACCCCTTTGGTGATTATCAACGCCCATTATCAGGCTGTCTATCATATAACTCGCAAAAATTGTGCCAAAGCTTGATCGATAATAATATTTATTGCTTGAATTGTTGGCATAAAAGTTGCGTGTTTAATTTTGAGGTTCCTAAAATTAATCCTGAAAAAAATTCCCGAAGGA
>CAYTER010000028.1:12355-27947 GCA_964436815.1 uncultured Syntrophomonadaceae bacterium | reverse complement strand
TCTCCGGCACCAACAGCAAAGTTTCCTAATGAAAAGTGGCCGTATTAACGGCCACTTTCTATAACCCGAAAACTACTTTCTATTCCTTAAGGAGAAAGATTAGTTTGGTGTGAAAATCTAACACTCGGTAAATCCGCAGGCTTCACATTTCAGACATCCTTCAGCCCTGATTAGGGCACAGGTACCGCAATCGGGACAGATTTCGAGGTTGTGGTTGTTATGATCAGGCGTTAGGTCATCTAGCCCAACCAGAGCTAGTTTACGTAAGCCCTGGCCGATAGCATCCGGAACGCTCATAATTCTGTTTGGCCCGAAACCGACAGAGCGGGCTCCTCCGATTCCCTCGAGTTGGGCAACTATTTCATCGACATTAACGCCGCAGCGCAGAGCCAGCGAAATCAGACGGGCGATTGCTTCGGTGAAAGCTACAACGTCGCTGCCTGCTTTACCAATCTGGGCAAAGAGTTCAAATGGTTTATTATCAGCCGAGTTGACGGTAACAAATAGATTGCCCAGTGCCGTTCTGATGCTGGTAGTATGACCACTCAGGGTTTTCGGCCTTTTTGTCGGTTTGAGTGTATCATCTTTTACCCCGTCGCCCACGTTCAGTACCTGCTTAGTCCGGGAACTATCGCGATAGATGGTTATCCCTTTGCACCCGGCTTCCCAGGCATTGATGTAGGCGTTTTTAACATCGTCAACGGTAGCATTCTGTTTTAAATTGATCGTTTTACTGACTGCGTTATCTGTATATTTCTGAAATGCAGCCTGATGCCTGACATGCCATTCATAATCAATTTCCATGGCTGTCTTAAACAGTTCTTTGTATTTGGCCGGGACGGATGAATCTTCCGGTATACGCCCCGATCTGGCAATTTCCTGGATTAGTTCATCACTATAGAAGCCCTCTTGCTGGGCAATTTCAAGGAAAAGCGGGTTAACTTCAGGCAGATCCAGGCCGCCAAGAATGTTTTTTCGGATAAAAGCGATGCTGAAGTAAGGCTCAATGCCGCTGCTTGCCCCGGCTAAAATAGAAATGGTGCCGGTGGGTGCAATAGTAGTGCGGGTTGCATTACGAACTCGATCTTCCGCTTGCCCTGTATCATAAATACTGCCGCTGAAATTGGGAAAGACATCCCGTTCGGCAGCCAGGTTGGCTGATTCTTTTTTCGCTTCGGTGTTGATAAATTTCATCACTTCTTCAGCAGTCGCAATTGCCTTTTCGCTGTCATAAGTAATACCCAGCCTGACCAGCATATCATGCCAACCCATAATCCCTAAGCCAATCTTGCGATTACCTTCCTTGTGCATCGCTGCAATTTCCGGAATAACATAATTGCTGGCGTCTATAACATTATCCAGAAAGCGGACTGCTGTTTTTACAGTTTGTCCAAGCTGGTCCCAGGCAATAGAAGTATCCTGACCTGCAAACCGGCCTAAATTAATAGAGCCGAGACAGCAGGCTTCATAAGGAAGCAGCGGCTGTTCGCCGCAATTATGTACTATAAAACCGTTAGCATCAAAAGCATTGATACCAGGAACCTGAACATCGTATACATCTTCCACTCCGCCCGGTTCAAGTGCTTTGACCGTAACCGTAAAAGGTTCTCGATTCATAGTGCGCTGATAAGCGGCCAGGCTATTTTCAAGTTTTCTTTGCTTATTTTGATCGCTAAACCCGATTTTATCTGCAAATATTGCAATATTGTCTTTGGAGATAATCAGTTCATGTTGAGGTTTTGTTCGGTAAACTCTGAGACCAGCCTGACCATCAGGTAGAAGAGTAGGTTTTTCAGTGCGTCTGTTCAGGTATATTTTGCTGGTAATGCCAAGGCGGGCCAGCATTCTTTGAACAGCTTCCAGTCTTGCCTGGTTGCTCTGGGCCAGGCGGATGGAAACACCTTTTTTCTGGGAATCCTGGACTGAACCGTCAGTGTCGAAGAAGCCTCTTAAGAATCCCCGCGCAAAATCAGATGAAGTTCCTGTCTCAAGATAATCAGTAATTGCTTTAGCTCCCGGACGCATACCTAAGTTTAAGGCTATTCTTTTAATGGACGCCGAACTCATTCGATATTCATTTCGACCACTTACTTTCCACCAGCCTCTAAAATCGGCCCGGTGAGGCATCGACACAGCAGCTTTATAAGCTGCTTCCATCGTTCCGCAGTTATAGTGATCAGGCCAGGCTGAAAGCAGCGCTTTATCCATTTTTAAAGTTCCGTCACCAATCAACAAGCCCATCAGGTACCCTTCATTTTCCCCGTATAGCCCCTGCCAACCGTCAAAATGACGGTGATCATGAAGAACAAGTTTGTCTCCCGGTTTTAAATCTTCAAGCTTTATCCACTCTGTCTGTGCAGTGGATCTCGATTTTTTATTCACCCGGAGGATTAAATGATCTCCGGTTGCCCGCAGAGTGTAGCCCTCATTTGTTTTTAAGGTAAGAAGCGGTTTCCAGCCGGTTAAGAAGAATCCCTGATCAGTTGATTGATAAGTCTTTCCGTTTACAACCAGGGAGCATTTTTTACCGATCAGCTCTCTGACCAGTCTTGGTCCAGCGTCTGTTAAGACAAAAGTGTCTCCAGGAATACAAGGATTGGTGGTTTCATAGATGCCGATCTGGGGAGTGGGGTTAAACTCATTCATCCGGTCAACAAAAATGATACCTGGATCGCCCTTTTCCCAGGCTTTCTGAACAATCAGATCAAAAACCGCCCTGGCGTCCAGCTGGGCAGGGTTTCCGGTTTCAGGATCACAATAGATTTGCTTCGTGCGTGGATTGATTAAATTGTAGAGCGGTTCGGGATCTTCCCCGGTTGCTTTGCGCATAAATTCATCAGAAACAGTCACCGAGAGGTTAAAATTATTAATTTCGTCTTCTTTTTCTTTGCAGCAAATAAATTCCACAATATTAGGGTGGTTGTAAATCAGCGATCCCATATTGGCTCCGCGCCTGGTTCCGCCCTGTTTTACAGCCTCAGTAGCTGCATCAAATATTTTTAAGAAGGAAAGCGGCCCACTGGCTACACCGTTGGTAGATCTAACCAGGTCATTGCTTGGTCTGAGTCGATCAAACGCAAACCCGGTTCCGCCGCCCGTTTTCTGTACCAAAGCCATATTTTTAAGGGCAGTGAATATTCCTTCCATACTGTCTTCAAGCGGTAAAACGAAACAGGCGCTGAGCTGTTGCAGCTCGCGCCCTGCGTTCATGAGCGTCGGAGAATTCGGCATGAACCTGCCTTCTGCCATCATATTATAGAAACTTTTTTCTGCAGCCTTGATTTCTTCTTCACTTTTACCGTATTTCTTGTCTACTGAAGCAATGTTAGCGGCGACTCTGTGCAGCAGGTCTTCCGGAGTTTCTGTCGGAGCTCCTTTTTCATCTTTGATCAGGTATCTTTTTTCGTAAGTAATACGCGCATTGGAACTTAAATCCATTTAATACAGTCCCCCTCGGCATGCTGATATTAATGCGGAATAGTGATATGCTGAATGCTGGTTGTTCAGAATCAATTATTCTATTCTTTCTATTTTCTATTAGATTTTCCTTGTTGAATTTTTTCTTTTTATGATATTCAGATTAGGTTTTTCCGGTCCCTTTTACTGGTCCCGGGAAATTTTCTCTTTTTTCACCACTGAAGCAATGATATAATAACAAATAGGTTTTTTGGGCTTCTTTTGATGTTACGTAAAGGAGGGGAAGGGTCAGACTATGGCAAAAGAGAAATCACGTAAAGCTTTAAAACGTCAGCGCAAGAAGAGAAGACGGGCCAAAAAGAGAAAGAGATTAAAGGGCCGGACCTAAGCAGCCGCATGGCGGCGATTTCATAAAATCGAGAGGAGGTGTCGTTTTGCCCCTGTATGAATTTTACTGTTCGGACTGCCACAGAAAGATTGAAGAATTATGCAGCAGTGATGTAAGCAACATTAAGTGTCCTGCCTGCGGGAAAGATGCCGGTAAAGTTTTGTCAACTTTTCGAACCGGCAAAAGCTCAACCGGAGGCGGAACCGCCTCCTCAAGTTGCGGAGGGTGAACTAAATCCAGCTGCAGCAGTTGCTGAGCCGGTTTGGTTATAAATAAATGCAAGGGGGGCGCTTATGACAAAGTACATTTTCATCACAGGCGGTGTTGTTTCATCCCTGGGTAAAGGAATAACCGCAGCTTCACTCGGTTGTCTCTTGAAAAGCAGGGGATTAAAGTTAACCATCCAGAAGTTTGATCCCTACATTAACTACGACCCCGGAACCATGAGCCCCTACCAGCACGGAGAAGTCTTTGTTACAGACGACGGAGCAGAAACAGATCTCGATCTTGGCCATTACGAACGTTTCATTGATGAGCATCTAACCCGTGATAATAACGTTACAGCCGGCAGAATTTACTGGTCAGTCATTGAGGGGGAAAGAGAAGGTCAGTACCAGGGCAACACGGTCCAGGTTATCCCTCATATTACAGATGAGATTAAGAGCTGTGTAACGAAAGTTGACCTCAATCGCGATCTCGACCTGGTCATTACAGAAATCGGCGGAACTGTCGGCGATATCGAAAGCCTTCCCTTTATGGAAGCAATTCGCCAGTTGCGTTATGATCTCGGCTGGGAGAATGTGCTCTTTATCCATGTTACCTTAGTCCCTTACCTGCCTATGTCTGGTGAGTTGAAGACAAAACCAACCCAGCATAGTGTTAAAGAGTTACGCAGTATTGGTATTCAACCGGATATTATAGTTTGCCGGACTGAGTATCCTCTTGGCGATGATCTGCGGAAAAAAATTGCTCTTTTCTGTAATGTCAAGCCTGACGAAGTGATCGAAAATTTAGATACCAGTGTTATTTATGAAGTGCCGCTGCTCTTAAAAGAACAAAAGCTTGATCAAATGGTGCTGGAAAAACTTAATTTGCCCTGTTCCGAAGCAGACTTGGATCAATGGACTGCTTTGGTCAGTCAGGCACACCATTTTAAAGAAAAAGTTAAAATAGCCCTGGTCGGTAAATATGTAGCCCTACGCGATGCTTACATCAGCATTAATGAAGCTCTTTTCCATGCCGGCTTAGCCCACAACAATGCCGTTGAAACAGTTCTGATCCCGGCAGAAGATCTCGAATGCCGTGAAGCGGCTGAGCTGCTTAAGGATGCTGATGGCATCCTTGTTCCCGGCGGCTTCGGGGAGCGTGGTATTGAAGGCAAGATCTGCGCGATCAGATATGCGCGGGAAAATAAAATACCTTTTCTCGGCCTCTGTCTGGGCATGCAATGTGCAGTTATCGAGTTTGCCAGAAACGTGGCCGGGATTGCAGGGGCACATAGCACGGAATTCAAACCCGATACCCCTGGACCGGTGATTGATTATTTACCCGGCCAGAAAGATAACACCCGTATTGGTGGAACACTTAGGCTCGGGGCTTATCCATGCACGATCAAGGAAAATACTCTGGCAGAGAAAGCTTATGGCACAAGGTTTGTAACGGAAAGGCACCGACACCGCTACGAGTTTAACAATGATTATATTGAGAGCTTAAAGCAGGCAGGATTGATCTTCAGTGGGATAAACGAAGAGGATGATCTGGTTGAAATGGTTGAATTAAAAGATCATCCCTGGTTTCTGGCAGTTCAGTTTCATCCGGAGTTTAAATCGCGGCCGACCCGCCCGCATCCGCTGTTTAAAGATTTTATTGAAGCAGCGATTAAGAAACGGCAAAGTCGGAATTAGCGATAATCATCCTGGCTGTCTCGATCATGCTCAGGCGGTTTTCCATACTTTTCTGCTGCAGGTAACGGTAGGCGCTTTCTTCATCAAATGCCAGCTTACACATCAGTATGCCTTTAGCTTTTTCGATTTCCTTACGGTTACTCAATTTGTTTTCCAATCCCAAGATCTTTTTTTTCAGCTCTTTTTTGCGGGCAAACTCCAGGCACAATGTTTCAGCAACTGCACTTAGAACCCGGGCGTCAACCGGCCATTTCAGCAGCATAAATCCATTTAAATTTATATTGACAGTACTGATGAAAAGTGTGGCGGAAAGATTATCCTCTTCAATGATTGAAGCCAGCTGTCGTATATTACCCGGTGGGATAGATGTATCGATTATAGCCAGCCATGGTTGCTTGAGCCGAAGGATCCGTAAAAATTCCGGGGTGTTTTTCCCTTCACCGGCAGCATAAAACCCCGCTTCTTTAAGCATTGAAGCGACTGCCCGTTTTAAACCGGCGTTGGCAGATCCAATACAATAGTCATATTTAGCATCGCCCATGACTTAACCTTCCGGTGTGCAAATTCACTCTGATGTTTCTATTATATTATTGTTTTTGCTGCTTTCTGGCAACAAAAACACCCTGCTCCTTGAAGTAAGCAAGGAAAAACCTATCTTCCCTGTTGATGAAACGGACGAAAAAACACCATCTTCTATGTAATAGGTGAGAAAAAACCCCTCCCCCTTGATAGGGGAGGGTTGGGGTGGGGGTGTAATATCCCATATTTCTTCCAGGATATTAAAAGCGAGAGAGATACTGTCCTATTTCCCAATCGTGGACCTGAATCCGGTAATCCAGCCATTCTTTAATGCGTCCTTCGCGGAAACGGGTGTAGATATGTTCACCAAGAGCTTCGCGTATTAATGGACTGTTATCCAGCTCTACTACAGCATCATAGAGGTTTTCCGGCAGGCGGTCGATCCCATAGCTCTGTTTTTCCTCTTCGGTCATTTCATAAATATTCAGGTTTACCGGAGCCGGAGGAGTAATCTTGTTATGAATGCCGTCCAAGCCGGCGCGCAGCATTACGGCAAAAGCCAGGTACGGGTTACATGATGGATCCGGGCTGCGTAACTCCACTCTGGTGCCGATTCCCCGTCTTGCCGGAACCCTGACCAGTGGGCTGCGATTGCGATAAGACCAGGCTATGTAGACCGGTGCTTCATAACCCGGAACCAGCCGCTTGTAGGAGTTGACCAGCGGATTGGTCACTGCCGTGTAACTTTTAGCGTGTTTTAAGAGGCCGCCGATAAAGTAAACCATTTCCTGGCTCATCTCTTCGGGGGCATTTGGATCATGAAAAATATTCTTTCCATTTTGGAACAGGGATAGATGAGTATGCATACCCGACCCGTTGATCATAGCGATCGGTTTTGGCATAAAAGTAGCATAAAGTCCATGGCGCTGGGCGATTGTTCTGATCACAAACCGGAATGTGGAAAGACTGTCAGCAGTGTGCAGGGCATCACTGTATTTGAAGTCGATTTCGTGCTGACCGGGAGCAACTTCATGGTGTGAAGCTTCGATTTCAAGGCCCATTTCTTCCAGGCTCAGAACCATGTCACGCCGGGCGCTTTCGCCAAGATCGGTTGGGGCCAGGTCAAAATAACCGCCCTGATCATGGGTGTGCAAGGTTGGAGCACCGTTTTCGTCAATATGGAACATGAAGAATTCGGCTTCCGGTCCGCAGTTCATGGTGTAACGATCTTTTTTTGCCAGTTCGATCATCCGTTTCAGCTGGCTCCTTGGGCAGCCTTCAAATGGAGTGCCGTCCGGATTATAGACATCGCACATTAAACGGGCCATTCCCCCTTCGCGGGGATGCCAGGGGAAAACTGCAAAGGTATCATAATCGGGTCTTAAATACATATCCGATTCTTCAATCCGTACGAATCCTTCAATTGATGATCCATCAAACATGATCTCCCCGTCAAGCGCTTTTTCTAACTGGTCCGTAGTGATGGCCACATTTTTTAACTGACCGGCAAGATCAGTAAACTGCATGTGAATGAATCTAACTCCTGATTCTTTTACATCGTGGAGAATATCTTCTTTTGCTTTGCCCATTTTGTTAGCTCCTTTTTGTTTATAAAATGAGAGACGCCCGCCTGACAGCTATAATTGCTGTTCCTGCGGGCGTCTTTGCCCAACAGCAGTATATACAATAAATTATTTGCTGTCAATAAAATAGAAAGGATTATTTTTAGTCAAAGGTGAATTATTTACAAATGTCAAAAGGAGAACACAGCAATCGGTGCTTTGCAGAAACATTAAAACCCCGGGAAAAGTGCGGGGTTTTTGCCGTTTATGATTACCGTGGTCCGGGCAATGCGGCGATCGTTACCTATCTTGGTCTATTGGCCCTGCAGCACCGTGGCCAGGAGAGTGCCGGCATGGCTTATTTCGGTCCCTCAGGGATTGAAGTTGTTAAAGGAATGGGGCTAGTAGACCAGGTATTCAATCGTCAGACTCTTGATGCCGTGAAAGCCACAAACATTTTAGGCCATGTCCGGTATTCAACTACCGGTTCGAGTAATCCGGCGAACGCCCAGCCGCTGGTTGCCCGTTCGTTTAACCGCAAAGCCCTCGCCCTGGCTCATAATGGAAACCTGACCAATACACGCAGGCTGCGTAACCGTCTTTTGGAAGAAGGGCAAATATTTCATACTTCATCGGATACAGAAATAATTCTGACCTATATTTACCGTTTTCGCCGTCAGGGCATGTTTGAGGCGATCGAGAAAACAATGCAGGAGATCAGGGGCGCTTATGCTGCTGTGCTCATGGACGAAGATCACCTTTATGCATTCAGGGACCCGAACGGATTCAGACCGCTTGTCATTGGTATGATTGGTCATTCCTATGTTATTGCTTCTGAAACGGCAGCTTTAGATACCGTTGGGGCTTCCTTTCTACGGGAGGTAAGTCCGGGCGAAATCATAGCTGTGGGACCAGATGGCCTCTTAGCGCGTTACGGCAAGGATACTCAACGGCGATCACTTTGCATTTTTGAATACGTATATTTTGCCCGTCCAGACAGTGTTATAAGCGGTTTTAATGTTCACCAGGTACGTAAGGCTGTCGGTGCACAACTGGCCAATAAGTCGGAATTTATTCTGGATCTGGTCATTCCCTCACCTGATTCAGGGGTTTCGGCAGCAATGGGTCTGGCAGAAGCACTTAAACTTCCTCTCGAATGGGCTATTCATCGTAATCCCTATCTTGGCCGAACCTTTATTGAACCGACTCAGGATGAACGAGAGCTGGCAGTCAGGCTCAAGTTTAACCCGATTTCAGGAATTATCCGGGATAAAAAGGTTGCTGTTGTTGATGATTCTCTGGTGCGGGGAACTACAGCCCGTATTCTTACCTCTCTGTTACGTAACGCCGGAGCAAAGGAGATTCACCTTTTTATTGCTTCTCCGCCGTACAGAAATCCCTGTTACTACGGGATAGATATCCCGGCTGCGGCTGATCTGGCTGTTTCAGGTTCAGACCTTAAGATTTTATCTGCAGAAATTGGTGCTGACAGTATAACATTTGCCGAACCGGAAGATTTATACAGCGCTCTTGGTTGTGAGGGCAATAATTACTGTACCGCCTGCTTTTCCGGAGAGTACCCGGGTTTAAGAGACAGAAGAAGAGGAAAGGTGTGTTGATATGATGTCTTTCTCGAACAGCGATTCCGGCAGCCAGCGCGAAAAAGTGGTGATCCTTGATTTTGGCGGACAGTATAGCATGCTGATTGCCAGGAGAATAAGGGAAGCCGGTGTTTACTGTGAATTGCTGCCCTACGATACACCATTCGCCCAAATTGCCGGCCTAAAGCCAGCCGGAATCATTCTCTCGGGCAGTCCGGCCAGTGTCTACAGCAAAGATGCCCCACGCTGCGATCCGGAAGTTTTCAGCGGAGGGATACCGCTTCTTGGGATCTGTTACGGCATGCAGCTTCTGGCCAAAGAACTGGGCGGTGAAGTAAAAAGGGGAGAGCGGTCGGAGTTTGGACGCACATCTTTCATCATCGTTGAAAAAGATCCATTATTTAATGATCAGCTTTTTTTAAACGCTGAAAACAATTGTGGCTGGATGAGCCATCAGGATGAAGTGCTGCAGCCACCGCCTGGTTTCAGTGTATTGGCCCGCACTGAGAATAATACCCTGGCGGCGATCGGCGATCATGAGAAAAAGATATACGGAGTCCAATTCCACCCCGAAGTATTCCACACCCCTGGTGGAAATCAGGTTCTGAAAGAATTTCTGTTTTCAGTATGCGGTTGTCATAAAAACTGGACGCCTGGAAACTTTGTAATCGATGCCGTTAACAAGATCGCAGGGACTCTTGGTAAAAGTGATAAAGTGGTTTGTGCCCTGAGCGGCGGGGTTGATTCATCTGTAGTTGCATTCATCCTGGATCGGGCTGTCGGAGAAAGAGCAGTTTATATCTTTGTCGACCACGGTTTGCTGCGTAAGGATGAAACAGAACAGGTTAAAAAACTATTCAGCGAAAAGCTGAAAGGAAAATTTATTCATGTCGATGCCCGTGACCGTTTTCTTAATAGTTTGGCCGGGGTGACTGATCCCGAAGAGAAAAGGATGATTATCGGCAAGGAGTTTATTGATGTCTTCAAGGAAAAAGCCCTATCCATGGGTGATATCACTTATTTAGCCCAGGGGACCATTTATCCCGATGTGATTGAAAGTGGTTCGGTAAGTGGAGCTGCAGTGATTAAATCACATCATAATGTGGGCGGGCTGCCTGATCAGCTCGGTTTTGAGCTTGTTGAACCGCTGCGCGAACTGTTCAAGGACGAAGTTCGTCTGGTGGGCGCTGAATTAGGCCTGCCGGATTCAATTTTAAAAAGGCAACCTTTCCCGGGCCCGGGGTTGGCAGTAAGGATCATTGGTGACATTACTGCTGAAAAACTGAATTTATTGCAGAATGCTGATGCCATAGTGAGGGAAGAGGTAGCCCAGGCAGGGCTTGCTGATGAGCTCTGGCAGTATTTTGCCGTGCTGACCGGTGTGAATGTAGTTGGGGTAAAAGGTGACGATCGTCACTACGGGCCGGTGATTGCAATCAGGGCTGTTGTGTCGGAAGATGCCATGACTGCTGATTGGGCGAGGCTGCCCCATGAACTACTGGAAAAAATTGCTGCGCGTATTACCGGGGAAATACCGGAAGCGGCCCGGGTAGTCTACGACATAACTTCTAAACCACCCGGTACTATAGAGTGGGAATAAACTCAGATATTTTTACAGATCTCGATGAAATACTGGTGAACCCTTAAATCGTCGGTCAGTTCGGGATGAAATGAAGTAGTCAGCATCAGACCCTGCCGGGCAGCAACGATTCCTTCTTCCAGGCGGGCAAGAATTATCACGTTTTTGCCCGCTTCCACGATTTTTGGAGCCCTGATAAAAACTCCGGTCAAATCTGGCTCAAATGATTCAAACTTAAGTTTCGTTTCAAAACTTTCCTTCTGCCGGCCGAAAGCGTTGCGTTTAACCTTTATATTCATTAAGCTGAGATGGGGTTGATCAGCAAGGCCGTCAGTTACCTCCTCTGCCATTAAAACCATCCCGGCACAGGTGCCGAAAACGGCAAGACTGCCGTCGCAACAACGGTTTTTTATCGAATCAGCCAGGCCGAAGATTTCGATCAATTTGCCGATTGTAGTACTTTCGCCACCGGGAATGATCAGGCCGCATACCTTATCCAGGGTGGTTATTTCTTTTACAGCAAGAGCCTCAACTCCACAGCGGGTGAGGTGGTTTAAGTGTTCCGTAACGGCTCCCTGAACGGCCAGTACGCCTATCTTCATTTGCTTAAATTCCCCGCTCCTGCATCCGATCCGCCGCTGTTAAAGATGAAATTTCCAGCCCGGGCATTGCTTCACCAAGGCCTTTTGAAACCTTAGCCAGCACCTTGGGATCTTCGTAATGCAGGGTTGCCTGGACGATCGCTTCGGCGACGAACTGTGGTTTTTCAGATTTAAAAATGCCTGAGCCGACAAAGATACCATCTGAGCCTAGTTGCATCATCAGTGAAGCATCAGCCGGTGAAGCTATACCACCGGCAGCAAAGTTGACAACCGGAAGCCTTCCTGCTTTGCGGACCTCTTTCAGCAACTCGATGGAAACACCCATCTCCTTAGCCATGACCACCAGTTCGTCGTCTGCTTTGCCGATTACCTGCCTGATCTGATCCATTACTCTGCGCATATGGCGTACTGCTTCAACAACATTACCGGTACCCGGTTCACCCTTAGTGCGGATCATTGCCGCACCTTCCGAGATCCGGCGTAGTGCTTCGCCTAAGTCTCTCGCCCCGCAGACAAAAGGAACCTTAAAGAGATGTTTATTGATATGATACTGCTCATCGGCAGGGGTCAGCACTTCACTTTCATCTATATAATCCACCCCAAGCTCCTCTAAGATCTGGGCTTCGGCGAAATGACCGATTCTTACCTTGGCCATAACCGGGATCGTTACAGCATCCATTATTTTTATAATAGTTTCGGGATCAGCCATCCTGGCCACTCCTCCGGCAGCCCTGATATCGGCTGGAACCCGCTCTAAGGCCATAACGGCTACTGCGCCGGCTTTCTCGGCAATTTTAGCCTGTTCAACTGTTGTGACGTCCATGATTACGCCACCTTTTTGCATCTGGGCCATGCCCTTCTTAACCCTGAAAGTACCCTGTTCTTTCATCCTATTCCTGCTCCTCTCGCAAATCTGATTAATACCCGGTGCCTGTCGGTCTGATCGGCAGGCCTCTGGATGATAAATAAGCTTTTATATCAGCAATACTGTAAGTACCAAAATGTAATATAGAAGCGGCCAGCACGGCATGAGCACCGCCTGTGGTCAGTGCTTCATAAAGATGCTCTAAAATACCCGCACCGCCGGAGGCGATGACCGGTATTTTAACAGCGCCGGTTACAGCTGAAAGCAGTTTAAGATCGTAACCGTCAAGGGTGCCGTCAGCATCCATTGAAGTGAGTAAAATTTCTCCGGCGCCCCGTTTTTCCGCTTCCACTGCCCATTCAAGGACATCTCTGCCGGTTGGTGTGCGTCCGCCATGGCTGTAAACTTCCCAGTGCAGGTTATTTCCGCTCTCCGCAGTTTCATCGTCCTGCTTAGTACGTCGCGCATCAATGGCTACTACCATGCATTGGCTGCCAAAACGCCCGGCTCCGGCTTCAATCAGGCCGGGATTGTCGAGGGCGGCTGTGTTCAGAGAAACCTTGTCAGCACCCGACTGCAAAAGCTCCTGCATAAAATCGGGCGAGTCAATCCCTCCGCCCACGGTTAAGGGGATAAATACTGCATCAGCCGTTTTACTGACTACCTCGATGATCGCCCTGCGTTTTTCAACCGAAGCGGTTATATCCAAAAAAACAAGTTCATCAGCGCCTTCAGTGCTGTAAAAACCTGCTCTTTCAACCGGATCCCCGGCATCCCTAATATTAATAAAGCGGGTGCCTTTAACAACGCGGCCATCCCGCACATCCAAGCAGGGGATAATTCTTTTCGCCAGCATTGAGTTTGTCTCCTGATTAAGCAAATATTGGTTACTGCTGATCGGCTATAATCTTACCAAAATTGCTGATCAGGCGCAAGCCTGACGGCCCGCTCTTTTCAGGGTGAAACTGCACTCCATAGAGGTTGCCATCTGCGATAGCCGAGGTAAATTCCAGACCGTACTCTGTTTTGGCAGCAATATACTTTTGATCAGCGGGCTCAACATAGTACGAATGGGTAAAGTAAAAATAGGCTCCTTCTTCAAGGCCTGAAAAAAGGGGAGATTTAATAACCGGTTTAGCCAGGTTCCAGCCGACATGAGGTACCGGTAACCCTTCCGGGAAGCGTTTTGAACTGCCCGGGATTAATTTTAAGCCGTAAGAAGCCTGATCGGAAAGATGTACTTCTTCACTGTCTTCAAGGAGTAGCTGCATGCCGAGGCAGATGCCGAGGAAAGGTTTATGAGCAGTAACAGCCTGCAGGATCGACTCTGCAAGCCCTTTACTCCTGATCAGTGATGCGGCATGTCCGAACGAACCAACTCCCGGAAAAACCAGGGCCTTTGCTTTATCAATTTGTTTTGGATCATCACTGACAGTTGTTTCAAGTGCGGCTGCTTTAAAAGCTTTGTAGACCGAATTAAGGTTGGCGCTGCCGCTGTCTATGATTAAGATATTTGTCATCTAAGGTTCCTTTCACCAGTTGTTAAAGTTAAAACAGCCTGTTTCAGAACAGTTTACTGATTCACTGCCGGAAGCTTATTATCCACCGCTGTTTCAATCTCCCATAGCAGGTCGCCGAAAATCCGGATCCCGGTAGTCAGATCATCAAGCCCCGGCTGACTGAATGAAAAACGTGCAGTATGTGAACCACCGCCATTGTTGTAGAAACCTTTGCCGTGGACGAAAGCAACCTTACGCTCAAGCGCCAGCTCGAGCAGCTCCCCACTGTTTGGATAATGCTCGGGGAACTTTACCCAAATGAAGAAACCGCCGCCGGGGTTGCTGAATTTTACCGCTGGGGGAAAGTATTCCTGCATCGCTTCCAGGATGGCCGTTTTTTTCTGGCTGTATAGTGATTTCAAACGTTCGATATGCCTGTCAACATAACCATCCTGTGAAAGGCGGTAAGCCAAACGCTGTCCGATTGAACTGGAGCAGAGATCCGTAGTTTGCTTAATCAGGACAACTTTCTCCAGCAGCGCTTCAGCACCGGCCATCCAGCCGATTCTGATACCAGGGATCAGCACTTTTGAATAGGAACCGAGAAAGATCACCCGCTGTTCCCGATCCAGGGTGTAATAACTCGGTGGAACATTGCCGTTGTAAGATAACTCTCCGTAAGGATCATCTTCGATGATCAGCAGGTCATAGCGGGAGGCTGTCTTTAAAATTTCTGACCGGCGTTCCAAGCTGGTGGTTGTACCGGTTGGGTTTTGGAAATTAGGTACTGTATAAAAGAATTTAGGTTTTGAACCTTTAGCAATCAGTTTTTCCAGGATGTCAACCATCGACTCAGGCAGAGGACCCTGATCATCCATTTCTATACCGTAAGGTACCCCACCGTAACTCTTAATGGCGCCCATTCCGCCTATATAGGCAGGTTCTTCAACTAATACCGGGTCACCGGGGTTAACAAGCACCCGGCTGAGCAGGTCGATACCCTGCTGAGAGCCGTTGGTGATGATGATATTGCCGATCTCGCACTGTGCTCCAGCCTGGCGCATTTTTCCGGAGAGGTAAACCCGCAGTTCATATACTCCTTCAGTTGGGCCATACTGCAGGGACTGACGGGAATCTTCTTTAACCAGGGCGGCCATAGCCCGGGCCAGATCTTCCCGTGGGAAAAATTCATTATCCGGAAAACCACCGGCAAAGGAGATTACTTCCGGCCGTTCAGTGAGGGCAAAAAATTGCCTGATTTGTGAGCCCGTAACCCGGTTTGTCCTGCGCGCGAAAAAGTTTTGCCATTCGATATTCATGGTAGCTGCCTCCCTGTAATAACTGCTCTTTTTAAACTGTAAGCTTTATAAATAAACTAAGCCCGTCTCTTAAAAGAGACGGGCTTTATTATCCCGCGGTACCACTCCATTTGCCCCATCAGGGCCTCTCGTGCTCCTTAACGATCCTCTGACCGGCTGCACTTAATCAATTCTCTTCGGTGCAGCAGCTCCAGGGCGGCTTATCTCTTTACCCGATGGGACCCTTTCAGCCGGTGAAGTCCCTTTCTGTTGTGGCGGGTTAAGTTTCGTCCCCTTCAAAGCTTTTAAATATAAGTTTGTTGACGAATTATAGCAGATAGTAATTATTAATGCAAGG
>CAYTER010000028.1:0-12255 GCA_964436815.1 uncultured Syntrophomonadaceae bacterium | reverse complement strand
TAGCGGCCCTTGCTTTGCCTGGTGGCGGCTTTAAGCTATAATAAAATAACCCTTTTAATGGACGGAGGTCTAATTGATGGTCTTTCCTGAGATGCGTTCCTGCCTGGAGTTGATCAAGCCTTATGTACCCGGTAAACCGGTCGAAGAGGTAGAAAGGGAGCTTGGTTTAAAGCATGTAATTAAGCTTGCGTCAAACGAGAACCCCCTAGGACCTTCCTCCCTTGCTGTTAAGGCAATGCAGGCTAATATCGATCAGATGCACGTTTATCCTGACGGCAACTGTTTTTATCTCAAAGAAGCGGTCGCATCAAAATTGAAGTTAAAACCTGAGCAATTGGTGTTTGGCAACGGTTCGGATGAACTTTTATGCATGCTGACGATGGCTTATATCAACCCCGGTGACGAGGCGGTAATGGTTGCCCCCAGTTTTTCCGAATATGATTTTGCTATGCGTCTGATGGGCGGTTCTATCCGTCCGGTTCCGCTGGTTGGTAAAGATTTCAATTACGATTTTGAAGCTGTATTGTCGGCGGTAAATGATAAAACCAAAATCGTGTTTATCTGCAGTCCCAACAACCCCACCGGCAGTTATATCCAGGAGGGTGATTTTAAGGAATTCTTGGCTAAATTGCCTCCTGCGGTGCTGGTTGTGCTTGATCAGGCCTATATCGAATATGTGACCGTGCAGAATCACCCCGGCGGTCTTGATCTGATCGAAATGGGTTATCCGCTGATTGCCCTGCGCACCTTTTCCAAGATTTACGGACTGGCAGGTTTAAGAATCGGTTACGGGGTAGCAGCGCCAGAGTTGATTGCCGGACTGAACAGGGTTCGTCAGCCTTTTAATGCTAATGCTATGGCTCAAAAAGCAGCACTGGCAGCCCTCGAGGATGATGATCACCTTAATCGCAGCCGCTTAATGGTGGAAAAAGGCCGCAATACCCTGAGCTCCGGTCTGGCTGAGCTTGGTTTAAAACCGGTTCCTGATCAGGCTAATTTCTGCTTCATCGATATTGGGGTTGATTCCCGCCAGGCTTTTCAGGCTTTGATGAAAAAAGGGGTGATCGTACGCACGGGCGATATATTTGGGTTTCCCACTTATATCAGGGTTACTTATGGCACAGAGGAGCAGAATCTGAGATTCCTGAAAGCATTAAAGGAAGTTTTAGCTGAAATGAAGTAGGGGATTTTGAAGGTGTTTATCAAAGTGCTTTAAAAGGCTCAGTAATGAAAGTCAAAGCAGTATCGCCATAGAATTTTTGTCTGGCATCGCTGTAAACTTTTACCCAACTGTTGTTTCGCGCAGCATGTTCTACAACAATCATGCCTGAAGAGTTGACGAGTCCTAAGGCAATGATCCGGTCAGTAATCTGTTCGAGTTTATCCTGGCTGTAAGGTGGATCGATGTAGATCAAATCCGCCTTTATTTTTTCTGCAGTCAAAGTTTCGAGTACTTTATATGCTTCAGAGCAGATCAGGCGGGCTTTGCCCTGAAGCTTTGTCTTGGCCAGATTTTCCCCGATCAGCTTTATATTTTCTCTTTTAATGTCAACAAAAATGCAGTAGTCTGCGCCACGGCTTAGCGCTTCTAGGCCAACAGCGCCGCTGCCGGCGAAGAGATCTATAAAAACTGAATCAATAACCCGGGAACCGATGATGTTGAAGAGCGCTTCCCTGACCCGATCGGACGTTGGTCTTACAGCAAGACCTTTGGGTGCTTTTAATTTAGTTCCCCTGGCAGAACCGGCGATGATACGCATCTGTTCTTCAACCCCTGCATGGAATGATCCGATATGTTAATTACTATAAGTTAGATGTGGTGAGTGGTGCGTTCAATTATTTCATCTTGAACCTCCGGCGACAGATCGCAAAAATAGGAACAGTATCCGGAAACGCGGACCATCAGGCCGGGGTACTCAGCCGGATATTCTTTAGCCCGTCGAAGGATGTCGCTGTCCTGAACATTGATTTGTATTTCCATGCCGCCTTTTTCAAAGTATCCTTTAATCAGCTGTTTTAAAATTTCACGTCCCTTCGGTCCACTGATCAGGCTTTTTTCAAATTTAAGGTTCAGGGCGTAGCAATTAGCCCACTTTGTGTTGTCAAGCTGAGCCGCGGAGTTGAGAAGCGCGGTCGGTCCTAAACGATCTGCTCCGTCAACCGGCGATAACCCGTTGGAAAGCCTGAAACCCGCACTTCGGCCGTTGGGGAGGGCTCCGGTAACGGAACCAAAACCATGGTGACAGGTCATGGAGTAAAAGCCGGGAATGTAATGACCACCCCTGGTGTTCTGATGTTTCTTGATAGCATCGGTGAAAATGTCGGCTGCCAGCTGAACAGATGCATCAACCTCCCGGTTATCATTACCGTAACGGGGCAGCCGGTTAAGCAGCCTGATCTGCAGTTTCTCATGGCTTTTGAAATTAGCTTTAAGGATCGCGACAAAATCTTGCAGAGAAAGCTCTTTTTCGTCGAAGACTAATTTTTTCACAGCATATAGCGATTCGCCGGCGTCCGCTAAGCCAACTCCCTGGATTGATGTAAAATCATAAAGCGCTCCCCCCCAGGTAACATCTAATCCTTTTTCGAGGCAACCCTCAGTCAAAATTGAATTGAGAGGTGAAGGTCTTGTAGTCCGGTATTCTTTTTCCAGTTTATCAATTACTTTAACCATATCGGCTACTCCGTCTTCGATCTGGGTCCGAAAGGCATCAACCAACTGGTCAAAGGAGTTGAAATTATAAATGGCAGGGGTGGAAGCACCCAACCGGCTGCCGCCCTTGAACCGGTGTCCGCTGTTCAGGGCAAATTCAAAGCAAATTGGGAGATTGAAGAGAGCAGCATCGGAAGAATTATAAGTGCGCCCCTGGCTGCCCATCTCCACACAGCCGATAACGGCATAGTCACGGGCATCCTCTTCACTGAAGCCTGCTTCCTCAAGCGCTTTGATCACTGTTTCGTCATTAAACAACGCCGGTCTGCCGCTGCCCTCCTGAATTAAGCCAGCGCATTGATCAAAAAACCAATCCGGAGTATCCCGATGGATTCTGGCATGTAAACTCGGCTCCCTGGTCATAACCTGATTGTAAGCTTCCAAGATCAACCGTGACAGCTCATTGGTTGCATCCTCGCCGCAGCGATTCACCCCTCCCATGGTTATACCCTGCCCTACAGCATTACCGCCAAAAAACCGGTTAATCCTCCTGGAGTAAAGTGGAATTGTCTCTCCACATTTTAAACAGAGGCAGGCGAGCAGTTCACGGGCCTTTACTTCAGTAATCCTTCCACTGTGCAGATCCTGCACGAAAAGTGGATATAAGAACTGATCGAGGCGTCCGAAAGAGATTCCCTGCTCGAAATCTTCGAGGTTCAGAGCGAGATGAATTAACCAGGCAGCCTGCAAGCCTTCCTGAAAACTGCGGGCCGGTTCATACGGCACCCGCCTGCACGCATCGGCAATATCCATTAATTCCTGTTTGCGAACCGGGTCGCCATCTTTTAGTGCTGCTGCCTGTCGCTCAGCCTCACCGGCTAAGTTTAAAGCCATCTGGCGGATACCATCAATAACAATTCTGATTCCGTGGTAAAATGCTTGCTGATCAAAATTGAGATTGCCTGTAGCCAGTTTTTGGCCGGCCAGCTCAAAACTGCTCTTTAAACCCTGCCGGATAACCTTTTCATGACCGGGTACCAGGTGTGATATGCCGGCTTCTTCAGTAATGTAATACCTTTTTGCCCTGAAAAAGTCGAGAAAGTAGCTGATCCACCCCGGTTTAATGAGCGCACGTGCAGCCACACTGCGAAAAGAGTGGCGCAGGGCAAGGTATAAAAGCTGCCTTTTTTCTTTTTGGGTGAGATGCAAAGGGAGGACCGGCCTGGTTTCAAGGCAGAACAGATCTTCTAAGATATGGATCGAACCGCCTTCGGAATAGTAATTGGCAGCGATTCTTTTTGATGAAATATTGCCGGCAATCAGCTCGTTACAATAAATTTTAGGCTGACGGTTGCTGTATATATAAGCCAGGGCTTCAGCCCGCCGAATATAGGGATGTTTATGCCTATCCGCTCCTGAACGCCAGTATTGGTCCAACAGCTGTGGCCGTTCGAGGCAGATCGAATATTTTTCGGCAAACAGCTCATCTTTGATTGCTTCAATCCTTTGATTGCCATTTATTCTTTCGTGTTGGCTTTCCCGTAGAGCCATTATTGTCACCTCTATATTTCCGATTATCCAGGCCAGCGCCATCCTGGTTGGCGGACGTTGGCGCAAAAAGAGCTGTTCTGTTTTTGTAAACCACACTTACAGCTCCTTGCTTCGCCGGTAAAACACCAGTGGAAATCAACCGGTAACTTTTGATAATCAGGCAGTACAACTTGATCGATATTGTTTGTATTGGCTGCTGTGTGGATAAAAAGAACCGGCTTGCCCTTTTCACTGTTTGGCTGGCGGCAGTAATCGATCAGAGCCGCTGCCGCCTTGGCAGTGTAACATTCCTCGAGTTCAATTCCTTCCAGCTCATAAAAAAATTTTACTGCCTCCCTGGTGCTGGTTGTTGAAAATCCGTATCCTTCACCCAAATAGCCATCTTCAAATCGGAGCAGGTTTTTTAGCTCGTTAACAGACAAAGGTTTGATAGTTGAATCCAGTTCAGTGATCAGTTCAAGCGCCTGAGCAGCGAGTTTTAAGATGCGTTCCTGTTTCAAGATAGCTGGTTGAACTACCCGTACTGCATGCAATTTGGTTGACAAACCATTTCTGCCCAATAAACAGAGGCCGGCCAGTAAACCGGCGGCCGTACCGCCGGTGCCGGCAGCAGTAAAAATAGCCTGTGGTTTGTTTAACTCTAACTCTGCACACTGTCTTTTAATCTCCAGCATACAGTTGATATAGCCAATTGTCGAAAAGCTGCTTGAGCCGCCGGGCATCAGCAGGAGAGGGCGACGCCCGGAGAACTTTGATTTTAGATATTGGTTCAGGTAGCCGCGAACCAATCCAGGATAGTCTTTTATAAAGTGGAGCTCTGCTCCGAAATAATGATCCAGCAGCAGGTTTTTCCGCACGTGCCCATTTACCGGCTGACAAAACAGCAGCCCGATAACTTTGAAACCAGCTTTACCACCCAATGCGGCTGCTGCCAGAACATGGTGAGATCCTAATCCTCCGGCGGTGATAATCTCGCTATGACCCTGATTTTTTGCCCTAGCCAGAATCAGTTCAAGTTTACGGGCTTTATTGCCGCCGTAAATCGGGTTTGAAAGATCGTCTCTCTTGATATATAGATCAGGACCGCCCAGATAGGCTGAAATTTTATCAAGACGTTGCAGCGGTGTTGGCCAGCTACCGAGTTCTACCAGGGGAATTTCATTTTCAAGATTAGGGAAAGATTTAAAGAGGGCGTATTCTGACATAGCTGCTCTTTTCGCCATTTAATTGACAGACTATTTGTAAATTAATTATAATACAGGCATCTAGCGGCGTCAACATCAGGCAACAGGCGAAAGGGGACGTAACATTGGCGGAACAGGAATTTGGTTTGAAAAGGGTGCTTGGACTACCGCAAACCATAGCAGTAGCAGCTGGAATGACTATTGGAGCAGGAATTTTTGTTCTAACCGGCATTGCGGCCGGCTACACCGGACCGGCGGTACCCTTAGCCTACCTGGCAAGTGTGATCCCGGTTATTTTTTTAATGATGTCGCTGGCCATGCTCGGTTCGGCCTTGCCGACGACCGGCGGTAATTACAAGTATGCCAGTCGTCTCTTTTCACCTCGTTGGGCATTCATCGGAGTCTGGGGATACATGGGAGGCACGCTGGTTGGGGCTTTTCCACTCTGGGCTTTAAGCGGCGCTCGCTATTTACAATCCCTCTGGGATCTGCCGGCTGTGCCAGTAGCGGTTGTTATTTTAACCCTTCTTTTTATAATCAACCTGCTCGGTATTTCCATGGCGGCAGCACTTCAGGCTTTCTTTGTACTTTTGCTCTTTTCATCTCTATTGTTATTCGGGTTTTCCGGTTTGGTTCAGGTTGATGCCGCCAATTTTACACCTCTATTTCCTTCCGGTGCCTATGGTTTTATCCTTGCCGCCGCGATTTTAACGTTTACACATTTAGGCGCAAACGCAGTTGTTGAACTCGGCGGTGAAATCAAAAATCCCGGTAAAACTATTCCCAGGGCTTTCTTAATATCCATGCCGCTGGTAACTTTAATTTATATCCTGGTTTCGGTTGCAGCTGTAGGGGTATTGCCGCTGGAGAAGTGCGCCGGACAATCCCTTGCTTCTGTTGCAGCGGAGTGTCTTAGCCGGCCCGGCTTCTATTTCTTTATTCTGGCCGGGGGACTTTTGGCTATCGTGACCACTCTAAATGCCGGTTTTATGTGGGGGACAAAATCTTTACTGGTTATGTCAGCTGATGGCATATTTCCCTCGTTTTTGGGCAAGGTCAGTCCGCGCTTCGGCACCCCGTACCGTTTTCTTACTTTTATCTACCTGGTTTCCACTGCTTCGGTAATCATCTTTGGTGAGAAATACCTCGAGGCTTTTGCCGCCCTTGGTTCAATTGGCGGGATCATTATCTTTATCCCGATTCTCGGAGCAGCTCTGAGCTTACCGCGCAGAGCCCCCCGGGCCTATGCACAGGCCTACTTTAAATTGAAAGGTTTTTGGCTACCTTTGGCGGTAATGATCGGCGCCATTCTTGCTCTTTTGGTAATGGCGATTTTACTGATCGATCTCTGGTCAATGCCAGATGGCAGTTTCTTTAGTTACATATTTATTGCCTGGTTGATTGGCGGACTGATTTATTTCGAAATCCGTCGTCAGGTATTACTCCAAAAAGGAATCAACCTGCAGGATTTGACAAAAATCAGAGAAGAAGATTTTTAAGTGACAGTTATTCTTAAACATAAAGCGTTGCTCGCTAAGGAAAGAAAGGAATTTAGATGGAGATAAAATGGTATGGGACCGCGACCCTGGCTTTGTCGCATGAAGGGCATTCAGCATTATTTGATCCCTTTATGTCATTTAATCAAGCTCTGCCCCGACCTTCATTGGAAGAACTGATAGCGTGCGGGGATATTTTTATCACCCACGGTCATTTTGATCACCTGGTGATCGTTCCCGAACTTATGGCTCTTGGAAGCCAGAGGGTGTTTTGTTCTCAGACAGCTGCTGAGACTTTGAAGCGGGAGGGGGTTGACGAGAGCCGTATTACAAGAATTAAACCTGGACAGAGTATCGAAAAAGGAACACTTAATATTAAGGTTTACAGGAGCGAGCATATCAGGTTTGATTTAACCCTGATAGCTAATACGCTTTTCAGCCGTCGGACATTGGCCAACTTTAATACCTTTAAGCAGCTGGCGAAGGAGGCAAAGCGTTTTCCGATGGGTGAGGTTTTAGCCTATGAAATCGGAACCGGCGGG
The DNA here is from genome assembly GCA_964436815.1 of uncultured Syntrophomonadaceae bacterium. Taxonomy (GTDB): domain Bacteria; phylum Bacillota; class Dethiobacteria; order DTU022; family DTU022; genus UBA993. Next base: position 4,829 of record CAYTER010000028.1, on the reverse strand, counting down.
AAAAAAGTCTTTCATCTGGGCAGCCTCAACCTCTCCCCAGATGAAGATTACCCGACTGGCGCCGATTTGTTATCCCTGCCGTTTCAGGGGCGAAGTGATCTAGATCTTTATGCGCTGCAATTTATTGATCGTCTTAAGCCTAAAGCCCTTTTATTGCAGCACACCTGTGATTCTTTCCCGCCTGTTTCCAGTCAGGTTTCTACTGAATCTTTTATAATCAAGATGGCGGAGCAATATCCGGCAATAAAAGTAATCAAGCCTCTTTATAAACAACCGGTAACACTTTAAACATCTGGAAAAATTATTGTTTGTAAACCAGGGCCGGGGTCCAGTAGGTATTGTTGTAAATATCCGTTAATCGATAGGTAACCATGCAGCGGGCATTACCAACATTTACATTGCTAATCTCCAAATCTCCTTCAACGATCATCTGGTCGCCCAGGAAATAGCTGTTTTCATATTCTTCATCATAAGTGTAATAATCACAAAGAAAATCGATGGTGTCACCGCTTGTGATCGGAATCAGCCCCTTGGCGACCGTGTTGGTCACGGTGCCGTAATTTATTCTTGCCCCGGCAACTGTTCCGTAAGGGTATTCATTATTAAACATCACAATGATATCTACCAGTTCATCGTTCAATAAGGCGGGGATGCGGCCGGTTATGGACCAGTAACTGCCGGCCTCCTCAATGCTGTCTACATAGTAGGCTACAATGTGCCTGTCCAGCGCCAGCCAGGTTCCATCGAAGTCTATGATCAGATCCCCGTCACCGTCAAATTCATAAACATTGTCCAGACCTAAATCAATAAATCCTTCGCCATCATCAAAGAAAATATTTAACTCCACTTTTTGAATCAAATCCCACTGTTTGTCAGTTAATTGCAATACGTGCCCTGAGCCTTTTCTGGTCAACTGCAGACTGCCGGTATCGAGATAATGATCTTTATAATAATCAGCGTTGGACTGGATCAGGTTCGGGTCAATCCAGTTGGTCTGTTCGCCGGGAGCAACACCAAGCAAATTGCTGAAATCGGCATTGGCAAAAAAAGTATTCCAGGCCAAAGCCCAGAGGTCGGAAGAAGTTGAGGAACCGGAGGATCCGCCCCCCAGATTGCCCAGGAGTGAGCCAAGCGGGTTACTGCTTCCCCCGGTTGGTATTTGCCCGCCTGCTACCATGTTGGCAAATTTCTTCACCAGGCCGGTATACTCTTCTCCCATACCAATTTGATCGTAGATAGCTAGCATCGATGACATGTTACGCAGTTGATCATAAGGAAAGTAGATGGATACTCCATGCGCCCGTGAAATATTGTCAGAGGTTTTGTTATAACGGATCGCCTGCTGTAAGGCCTCAACTAAGGCCAATGCTTCAGGTGAGCCAATATTTTGGGCTAAATCAATCAAGTCAACTTGATCCAGGCGGGAACGGTTAAATTCACGGGAATCGCCACGGGCGTTGGAAATTAATTTATAATCGACATCGAGTTGCTCATCGGCTGATAAAGCGAATGTTTTAAAAGCTTCATCAACTTCATTATTCAGAACAACCAGGTCAATAATGGAGAGGGTTGTTATCTCCCGTGGGACCGTGCTGCGGCAGGTGGCGACAAAGTCGTCGATAATCAGTCTGCCGATCTCAACCGTATCCATGGAGGTATTAGCCGATAACTTTGAAATCCAGTTGGTATAGTACCAGCCAATGCCAGGCTCGGTTTCTTCCGAGGCGATCATGTAATCGGCATGGTAGTTGAGCATATAGGCGGTCTCTAAAGTAGCCATCAGGCAGGCGTCAAAACCGATAAAATCAAACTTGACCCCCGCTCCTTCCAGGGCAGTGTGAATTTGGTTTATAGTCATGGAACCGCTGTTCGGAAATAGCTGGTCGTAGCCAAAACCGCTTAAGGATCCGGCTCCATGATCCCAGAAAATCAGGGCATAACGGTTAGCCGGAAAGTTAGCGGCGCTATACGAGATGAAGTCTTGCAAGGTGTGTGGATCGGTCATCGGCCTTTGCCCGAGATTGTCCTCTATCAGCCTTAAGCCGGAAGAGGTGACCTGGTAACGCTGATTGGTGTTATTTTTCACCACGCTGTTTCTCCAGCGGGATGTTCCGCCGGTTTCGACAATGATATTAACCTTGTCGCTGATTGTTGCGTGCAGCATTTCATTTAAATCGGCAGTAGCCATCCCATACTGTGACTCAAGATCGGTGCCGCACATATAGATCATGATTGTAAATATGTCACGGCCACCGCCCAAGATTTCTGTTCGCCGGGTCCGCGGGCCGGTGATGCCGGATATGGGGCTGATATCATTATTGGACGGGTCGCCGCTGATCACCGAAGCGCTCGGTGTCTCCGCCGTAAAGCCCTGTGAAGCAGGTATTTCAGGTTCAGCCATCATACCGGAACAGCTTCTTAAGAGTAGATAACCGACAAAGATCACGATGATCAGAATCAGCAGCCTTTTAGGGGAGAGGCCTCCTGCACCAGTGGACCTTTTTCCCGGAGTTCCCGGCGGTTTATTAAAACTGCCGGAGCCATAGTGGCCGGAACTTTGCTGTCCGCCAATCGGACCGCTGGCACCCTGCTTTCGCTCGGTATAGCCGTCAGCTTTACCAACAGGTTTACCGCCCTTAGGGCTGATACCCTCGCCCCGCCGGTATACGCCTCCGCCAGCCGCCGGGCCTTCAGTCACACGTTTTTTCCTGGAGCCGCCGCCGTCTTTTCTATCCACTTGCTTCACCTGGCTTTCAAAGGTTTATGAAACCCGATTAAATTGTATTTGGCTACCTCGTTATTCAAACAAACAAATTGGCTAAAATAATCTGATCACCTGTTGATAACCGCCGCTTTGGTTCTATAACAAGCCGAGCATCCGGCCGGCGACAGGAATCCAAACTGCAGTGATCAAGACCCACACCAATGTGGTTAGAGAGCCGCTGACAAACATATCCCTCATGGTGTAATAGCCCTGGGAATAAGTGATCAGCGGAACGGCATCAAGCGGAACAAGCAGACAGGCTCCGCCGGAAAAGGCCAGAGGTATGATTAAAAGGATCGGATGGATACCCATCATGATTGCCAGGCCATAAAGGGGAGCAACGAGGATTGTTATGATTGCCGGGGCGATCGGGATTGGGATTTTCAGCAGTGCTACAACTATCCCGATTACAAGGAGCAGGGTGAATAGGTTTAAAGCAACCAGATTATGAAGGAAGAGGTTGATTAACCAGGTCCCCAGCTCAGCCTTGATTGCCGCCTGGCCAATCGATATGACCCCGCCGATCATGATTACGGCATTCCAGCTGACATTGCGGGAGAACTCTTCCCATTCCAGGGTTCGAATCCCCGGCATGAAAAAGAGGATCATCCCGGCAACAGCGATCAGAGTAAGATCAAGAAAGGGGATCCAGGAACTGGCCACCCAGAGGATGATTACGGCGCTGATAATGATCAACACTTTTTTCTCCTGGTTCTCCATCTTTTCCGGGATATCGCCGGCTGATAAAAAATCTTCGACAATTGACTGATCAAGGTCAGATGGTTTGAAAATTTTCTTCAGGATAAACCAGCAGATCGGAATCGTAACGATCGTGATCGGTATGCCGAAAAGCATCCATTCCAGAAAAGTGACAGTTATACCGGAAGTTTCTTCCAGCAAATTAAGGGCGAGAATATTAATAGAACTGCCAACCGGAGTCATGATCCCGCCGATCATTCCGGCAAAGGGGATCGAAATCATGATCACCTTGCCGAAATTTAATTTTGCAGATCCTTCCTGCATTTTGGCCAGCAGGCTTAGGGCCAGCCCCATGAAAAGGGAGGTTACAGGCACATTGGACATGATCGAAGAAAGTGCCGCTGTTCCCATCATGAAAGCCAGCAGGATTTTCCCGGCACTGTTGCCTGATTTTTTCAGAAGCCACCTGATCAACCTTTTAGCCAGCGGTGTTTTAATAATAGCGTAGGAGATGGCAAAGGAGGCGATAACGAAAAAAACAACCGGATTGGCAAAGTTTTGGAAAGCAACGGCCAGACTGTTTACCCCCAGGAGTGGTTGTAAAATCATGACCAAAAGGGCGGTTACAGCCAGGGGAACAATCTCCAGAATCCATAAAAATAGGCCAACCAGTAAAATGCCAAGTGTTTTTTGAGCAATATCACTTAAACCAAACATAGGTGGCAGCGTAGCGGTTAAGATTAAGGCAATGACAGCGAGAGAAATTCCGATGCTTGATTTTAAAGTCATTTAATAATTCTCCTTCACCGGGTATGGTATTAAAAGCAATTACAAGTTCCCAAATCTTGATCACAGGAAATCGCTCTACTTATATTATATGATATATAACTCTTGTCATCACCTTAAGTTTAAAAAATCCTGGAATTAGGTGGGATCGAGGCAGCTTGACGCACAGCTTGCTAGCGCAGTATTATATTGCCAACAAAAAAGCTAATCCTTATATCTATCATTTGCATTTATGGCCAAAGGAGATTTCGCGATGGGACTTTGGATTGTGGCATTCCTAATTTCACTGCTGCTCACCCTGGGAATGGGAGTTGTGTTCGCCTTCATTTCGATGGTGGCCTTAAACGGCTTCATGAACATGATGGATGCTATGCCCACCTTCCTGGTCATGGTCGGCTTCGTCTGGCCTCTCATGGTGGCGGCAACCACATTCTCCACCTGGGTGGTATTCACCCTTGCCAAGCAAAAGCAACCGTTTCGTAAAATCTTTCTTCTTAATGCCGCTATGGTTACAATCTTCCTGCTCCTCCTGACCATAATCGCTTTAGCCTTTTGAGTTTATGCCCTTCCATTGATCGGT
>CAYTER010000027.1:16375-28439 GCA_964436815.1 uncultured Syntrophomonadaceae bacterium | reverse complement strand
ATAACAGAGGTCTGCCCGGCAAACAATTAAAAATACCTGCTTTCTTGAATATGCTATGATCACTTTAGTATAAACAGTAACGCCTTATCAAAAATGATGGAGGATATTGCAATATGGGCTATAAATACCTCTTTGGCCCGGTTCCTTCCAGGCGCTTGGGCCGATCGTTGGGCATTGATCTCCTGCCTCATAAAACCTGCAGCCTGAATTGTGTATATTGCGAATGCGGCAAGACTACTAACCTGACGGTGGAAAGAAAAGAATATGTTCCAACTGATCAGGTGATTGAAGAGCTGAATCATTATCTTAAAGAGCACCCACCGCTCGATTACATTACTTTTGCCGGTTCAGGAGAACCGCTTCTTCATTCAAGGATCATCGACATTATAGACTGGATTAAGCGGAACTACCCAGATTATAAAGTTTGCGTATTAACCAACGGCACCCTTTTTGCAGATCCGCGAACCCGCAATGATGTACAAGCCCTTGATCTGATTATTCCCTCACTCGATTCGGCAACCGTAACAGGTTTCGTCAAAATAAACAGGCCTCATCCTGATTTGAATTGCCTGCAATTAATTGAAAGCCTGGTTAAATTACGTCAAGAATTTCCTAGAACGATTATCTTAGAAGTAATGATTGTCCCCGGAATTAATGATCAGGAAAATGAACTGACCGCCTTAAAAGAAGCAATAGCAAAGATCAGCCCTGACCAGGTCCAACTGGGAACCCTGGACCGCCCGGGAACAGAAAGTTGGGTAAAACCCGCCAGCGCTGAGAAAATGAAGGAAATCGCCCTGTTTCTCGGCAACGTGGAACTAATTGGAGATTTTAAACCGCGGCAGCAAATCGCCTCTTATAAGCAAATCCATAGTGATAGGATCATCGAGCTGCTGCGCCGCCGACCCTGCACTGTTGAAGATTTGCATCAAGCCCTTAACCTTCACCAGGCTGAAGTGCAAAAGTATGTCAATCATCTGCTTGATACCGGTGTAATTGTTCTCGAGCAAAAAGAACGCGGTCAATTTCTGGTTCTTGCCCGCTCTAAACGATAACTGATATAACTTACTATACCCAACAAATTTTTAGTCAACCTTTACTTTGCTTGACAGGCTAATCGCTTTGGCCTAACCTATGATCAAGTTTCTATTCTGCCCGAGAAAAGGATAGTTGCCGATGAACACAAGCAGCGATTACCGGGACAAGGAAAAATTCACAGCAGCCATCCAGGCCATTTTCCCCAAGTTGATGCATTACTTAAGTGCCGAGGAAAACCGGGAGCTGACCGGGTTGGGGATCACCCCCAGCCAGATCAATGCTCTCCTGGTCCTCTATTTTCATGATGATCTGACTATGGGCAGCCTTAGCTCTGAAATCTACCTGGCTGAAAGCGCCGCCACCCGCCTGGTAAACCGCCTGGTAAACCTGAACCTGGTAAAAAGGCGTGGCGACGATAAAGATCGCCGGATAGTGCGGGTAGCGCTGACCTCCTATGGCAGGCAGCTCTCGCGCCTGGTTTTTGAAAGAAGGTCGTTTCGTTTTAATAATTTAGCAGAGAATTTAAAGCCGGAAGAACGTGAAAACCTGATTGCTTCGCTGCAGGCTGTGATGCGGGTTTTTGAACAGCTCGACCGGGATGGCGTAAAAACTGACTTTAACGATAGCCATTCAGAATTAGTATAAGCGAGGTTTTATTTTGGCTGTTCCCCAATCGGCTGGCCCCAAAAAAGAATCGTTACTTAACATCCTGCTCACCTTTTTAAAAGTGGGCGCTTTTACTTTTGGTGGAGGCTATGCCATTTTACCGGTTATCAGGCAGGAAGTGGTTTCAAACCGGAAGTGGGTCAACGATGAAGTTTTTGCCGATATCCTGATTATTACCCAGGGTATGCCGGGCCAGCTCGCTTTGAACAGCGCTATCCAGATCGGAGTAAGGCTGCGGGGGACAATCGGGGGCTTGGTTGCCGCCTTCGGGGTAACGGCCCCGTCAGTAATAATTCTATTAATCATTGCCGCCTGGTTGTACCCCTACTTTCGCCACAACGAATACGTGCAGGCTGTTTTTTATGGTTTGCGCCCGGCTGTGGTAGCCTTGATCGCTGCGGCGGCCATTAAGTTGGGCAGGGAAATTTTACACGGCCTGCGTGGTGCGATCCTCTGTGCATTCTTACTGGTGGCGGCAATTCTGAGCCAGGTTCACCCCATCCTGATTCTGGTTGCCGGCGGATTGGCGGGACTGGTGGTTTGCAGGGGGGAATGCCGATAATGATCGATATCTTGCTTTCCCTCTACTGGTCTTTTTTTAAGGTGGGCCTTTTCACCATAGGCGGCGGATACGCGATGATCCCCCTGATGGAAGCCGAAGTTTTGGGAACTCACGGCTGGCTTAGCGCTGCCGAATTTCTGGATATCATCGCTGTAGCCGAAATGACGCCCGGCCCCATATCGATTAACGCAGCCACTTTTATCGGTTACCGGATGGCCGGGGTTACCGGCTCACTGATTACCACCCTCGGGGTGATCACCCCCTCGCTGGTCCTGCTTCTGGCCTTGTCAAAAGTGCTGTTCAAGCTGATCCAGAATCCAGTGGCCGGAAACTTTCTTAACGGTCTTCGTTCAGCCCTTGTCGCCCTGATTCTTCTGGCCGCCTACAACCTGGGTCAGGCAGCTTTAATCGATATACCCACAGCGGTTATCTTTACCCTGCTTTTTATCGCCAGCATAGTAAAACAGATTAGCCCTCTCTACTTCATAGCCGCCGGAGCTCTGCTGGGACTTATTTTTTATCCGTACTGAGAACTTACTCGACAATCTCCATCAGTTTGCCACAGCAGATGGGGATGACTTCACCTTTTTTTAGTTTGAGCAATTTGTTGCAGGTTTTGCAGTAGACACTGGCATCAGCCTCCAACCTGACCTCAACATAGGATTGATCATCAGGTTCGAGCCCCTCGATGACAAAAGAGGCGCTCTGATCACCTTTTTGCGGCACATATTCACCGATCGGCACCATCTTCCGGGTCTCCTTGACACAATCGATCATTACCCGCCAGAGACTTTCAAGTTTAGCCTTTTCATCAGCATTTTCCGGGGTAAACACTACCCTGCTTTTTACGATTTCAATCTTCACTCAAATCACGCTCCAGTATATTAATCTCTCGCTCCAAAATTAAAAAGCGATAAAGACATTGCAGAAAATATAGTATCATAAGCGCGATTATTAAGCAAATTTAAAAACACTATTACTTGCCTTAGTAATTCCAGCCGAAAACCCCGAACGCCAGAATGTTCATGATGATCGGCAGCAGGTAAATCCCGGCCAATATCTGCAGTTTTGCTTTCATTGTTTTCCTGGTAATGACCCAGATTGCCGCCGCAAAGAAGTGAAAATAACCGATTAGGAAAATCAGCCATACCCCTTTGAAAGATAGCTCCCAAAAAGGATAGACCCAGACCAGGTGTCCACCGATATTCAAAAGGCACTCAACAAAAACGGCAAAAGCAGCTAGCCCGACAGCCATTGCCCATTTTTCAGGCATGCCCAGGATTTTTTCAGTTGTGCTTTCCGACAGACTGTAATAGAAAACAAAACCGGCCAGCGAGAACATAAACATGATTTCTAAGTTCCAGCCGACCATGGTGCGAAGCGCAGTTTCACCGGGTACGGTCCAGAAAGCTGAATAACCGGTGAGCTGCAGAACCCAGCCATTCCAGGTTTCATTAAAAAAGTCCATGCCAAATACAGCCAGGGCGCAGAAAAGAGCGTCCCAGTTGCCTGTTGTCCGGGCCAGACGGATCTCCTTGCCGTAGATGTAGAAGACGATTAAGAGCATGGTAATCCCATACCACTTAAAGGTGGTTAAATCCCTTAAACCTTCGAGAGCCTGCAGTGTTGCTTCAGTCATCCGTAAATCCTCCTTTAATTGATTTAAGGATATCGGTATCGACCTTAATTACTTTACGATCATAGGTAACCAGGCCGCTCAGCTCGTTTTCCACATCGCTGAGTTGGGTGTATACTGCTCCGGATAAGCCTTCATCCTTTAACCGGTTCAGTTGATCTGCCATCAGGTTTTCTAAGGCAGTATTAAGCAACCTCCGGGAAGAAAACTTTTTCTGGCCGAAGTGCCTGCCATTTTCAGCCCACAGATGACCATTTACCGGCAAAGCATAGCCGCCATATTCAGAAATGATATAAGCTCTTTCTTTCAGATCGCCGGATACCTTTAATTTACCCATATAGATGTGGCGACTGTTAAGCTGACCGACACCCTGATCAAACCAACCGCTGGCATGATCCAGGTAGCGCGAAGAATCGTATTCTTTCAGCCAGTCAAAAAAGTGAGCGGCATCAAACTGCCCCCAGCCTTCGTTAAAGATCACCCACATTCCGATACAGGGAAAGTTATAGAGGGCATCGACCATCTCCTTTAATTCCAGCCGGAAAAACTCCCGGTTTGCCGGATCAGATCTGCCTGCCAAACGGTAGTGTTTGTCGGGCACTTTCTTTTCGGGAAAGAGTGTGGGCAGGATCAGGTTGTATAAAGGTTTAAAACCGCTGCCGCCACCCGGCATGTCCTGCCAGACAATCAGTCCAATCCGGTCGCAGTGGTAATACCAGCGGGCCGGTTCGATTTTAAGATGCTTGCGGATCATGTTAAAGCCATAGCTCTTGGTCAGGTTCAGGTCATAGAGCAGGGCTTCTTCAGTGGGCGCGGTATACAGCCCATCAGGCCAGTAACCCTGATCAAGCGGCCCATGCTGAAAAAGCGGCTTACCGTTAAGCAGCAGCCGCTTAATGCCTTTGCTGTCAGCGCCGATACTGAATTCACGCATGCCGAAATAGCTGTCGCATTGATCGACTGTACCGTTTGCAGTTAACTTTAGTTTTAAGTCGTAAAGGTAAGGGTTGTCCGGACTCCAGAGCCTGGGGTTGTTAATCTTCAGACTTAAATTTTCACCTTTTTTAACCGAGGAGACTGCAATTTTATTTTCTCCGTCGTAAGCAGAAGCTTCGATCTTATAGTCTGACCCGGTGTTATTTAATTCTGGAATGATTAAGAGCGACTGGTTTTTAAGATCAGGAATTAGCCTAATACCTTTTATACAGGCTGCCGGTAAGGGTTCGAGCCAGACTGTCTGCCAGATACCCGATACCGCATTGTAGAATATGAAACCGGGCTTCAAAGATTGCTTGCCACGCTGCTCTCCCCCTGCGCCGGTCGGATCCCATACCTTAACAACCAGCTCGTTTGTGCCTCTACGCAGCAGGGCTGTCAGCTCGAAGCTGAAAGGGCAAAAACCCCCCCGGTGTTCTCCAACGATCTGACCGTTTAACATTACTTCCGTCAACCAGTCAACTGCCCCAAAATGCAGCATCACCCGCTCGTCTTGCCAGCTGCCGGGCAGTTCAAAAAAGCGGCGGTACCATAATGACTGATTCGGTTTCAGCGTTCGGGCAACTCCCGATAAAAGCGATTCCACCGGAAAAGGAACCAGGATCTTACCGTCAAAATCTTTTATGCTCTTTTCGCCACGGGGCACAATAGCGTAATCCCAGAGCCCGTTTAAATTAAGCCACCGGCTGCGCACCAGCTGTGGCCTGGGGTACTGCGGCCAGGCATTATCCGGGTTTACCTCTGCAGCCCAGCGGGTCAGTAAACCGGTACTTATAATCTTCCATGCTCTTTCATTATCCAGTTTAGCCGGCCTCCAGCACTATTTTTCAGCGTAAAGCGCTTCTATTTCAGAAGCGTAACGTTCAAGCACTTCACGACGCTTGAGTTTGAGAGTCTGGGTCAACATCCGGTTTTCAACCGTAAAATCTTCGCTGATCAAGTGATACTGTTCCGGAATTTCATAGCCGCCAAATGATTTGCGCAGGTGCGCTTTTATCTCTGTGGTCAGCATTTCCTTAAATTCAGGGTTGGCCAGCAGCGCATCCGGTTCTGCCGAAACTCCCTGCTGCTCAGCCCAGCGAGCTGCAACCGCAAAATCGGGCAGCACCAAACTGACATTATAGGGCCGCCCTTCACCGTAAACCAGGGCATTGGCTACTCCGGGCAGGAGTTTCATTTCCTCTTCAATCGACGCCGGAAATACATATTTTCCATTAGTAAGTTTGTATTGCTCCTTGATTCGGCCGGTGATCCACAAAAAACCATCTTCATCCAGATACCCGCGATCGCCGGTGCGGAAGCCGCCGTCAGGCATGATTACCGCGGCTGTCTCTTCCGGTTTGTTATGGTAACCTTTCATGATATTGGGGCCGTAAACGATAATCTCTCCGTCTTCCGCCCCTTCCTCGGATACCGATCGATCAATAACCACCTTCTGGCCGTCCATCACCCTGCCAACACTGCCAATTTTCCAGGCCAGGGGGCTGTTCATGCTTACTCCCGGAGCCGTTTCTGATAAACCGTAACAATCGTAGATCGAGATCCCGATATCAAAGAAAAATTCGGCTATCTCCTTGTTCATAACTGCGCTGCCGGTCATGGCGCCGATGATGCGTCCGCCGACAACGGCCCGGATTTTCGAAAAAACCAGTTTATCAAGCAGGGATAACTTTAAGTTTAGAGCCAGGCTGCTTTTACCGGCCTCCTCCAGTTTGCGCTTTTCCCTGGCTGTTGCGCAGGCGGCGTCAAAAAGTTTTTTCTTAATGCCACCTTCGTCACTCATCCGCAGTTGGATGGCATCATAGACTTTATTAAAAACCCGCGGCACGGATACCAAAAAATGCGGCCTGACAAGCTGCATATCCTCAGCCAGAGTGCTTGCATCGCGCATAAAGCCAAGGGTGCCGCCAAAGGAAATCCAGGAGGTCAGTTCAGCTGTAATCGCGTAAGAATGGGCCCAGGGGAGCATCGAAATGCCAACATAGCCCTTTTGCAGCTCAGGAAACAGACGGCAGCCGGTCAGGGCGTTATAGGTAATATTTCCGTGGCTGAGCAGTACACCCTTTGGTTCCGCCGTGGTGCCTGAGGTATAGATTAAAACAGCTATATCATCATGATGCGGTATGAGCGGATCAACCGGCTTTTCAGTTCCCAGTTTCTCCAGGGCCGCCAGGTTGTTTTCACTATCGCCTTCAATCACAAATATATTTTCCAGGGTTGGGATCTCAGCCGGATAATCTTTAACCTTCTCAAATAATTCCGGTCTCGAAACGACCAGGAACTTCAACCCGCTATCTTTAATAATATATTTCCATGTTTTTTCCAGCTCTTTTTCATACATGGGCACGAAGCGGGCTTTTCGTCCAAAAACAGCAAAGGCAAGCTCCGCCCATTCAGGACGGTTGCCGGCAATGATACCAACGGCATCGCCAGGCCCGACCCCCAGGGCGGCCAATCCGCCCCTGATCTTAGCAATCCTGACTCCAACCTCGCCGTAACTGATCTGATCAAGTCCACCGCGGTCATTATGGACTAAAAATAAGGGTAATTCATTGAACTTATTTTCACTCTCAAGCCACCACTCCACCAGGTTGTCGGGTTTCTCATAAACCCACATAGCATTAGCACCTTCCTTTACTTGGTTATGACTGACTGCGAGAAGTTAACGCTCAGGCAAGCATTATTTGCACTATTTATACAATTGGGTACATTTCGCCTCATTACCCCTCATTCCTGCCGACCATTAAAGAGTTTCGATCAAACAAGCCGATTTAAAAAAACGGCCGGTTTTATCCGGTCGCTTAGATGAATATGAAATTATTAACGGGATTTGACTAATTCCCCGGGAAAAAGGCGACCGGATGGCGAAGCACTGTCTTCAGCTTGTCCGGCGCTGTCTTACGGGGATCGGACAGGTAAATTTCATGATGTTTACGCTCGCTGCCGGTTTCATCGATCAGGTTGTTTTCTGCCATATAAGCATCCATCAGGGCCACCGAACGCGGCTCATCAGCGTACGGCCCGAGATGCATGATCTGGACACAAAGACCTTCCGTAAATGCAGAAAACCGGGCCCGGGCTAAATCAAGTTCCGGTTTTTTACGCCCGCATTCTTCCACTGCCCAGGCGAACACAGCAGGGGTTACAAAATCGGGTTGGCGGATCATCGAAGTCCAGAGCCAGTTTTCACGCTGATCAAATGAAAAGGCTCCTCCGGATATCCACCACAAGCCCTCCAGCGGCGGCACCACATATTCATAATAACCCGGGGGTTGCTTACCACTCATCTTGCTCATTTTGATCGTGAAAGTCAAACCATATAGAATAGCGATTGCCTGCTGATAATCGTCGCTATTCGGATCGCCGGCTCCATCAACCTTAATAAAATTCATTTCCGGGACATCAATCAGCATCGGCTTCGTTTTCGGCAGATACAGATCCTTGTAATCTTTTTTGAAATCAACTTTTTCAGCCATTTTCATCGCTCCCTAAGACTGCTCTTCATAATGATACATATGTTAATTTGCCGGGCGGACAAAATAGCCCCAGGCTTCGGTAATCGCCCGTTGGGCGGCAAAAGAAGTGATATCGGCATGATCAAGCGGCGGAGCAACCTCGACCAGATCAAAACCGATGATCGGCAGGGTAGCAAATTCTTTCAGAAAACTTAATAGTTCCCGGGTAGAAAAACCGCCGGGCTTAGGCGTTCCGGTTCCGGGTGCAAAGGCCGGATCGAGAAAATCGATATCGATAGTCAGGTAAACAGCGTCCAGAGCCTTTAACCCGCTAACCACCCTGGCAGCGGCAGCTGATAGTCCCTTTGCAGCAATCTCCTGCGCTAAAATAATATTAGCTTTTTGGTCCTCGAGGAAATTAGCTTCCTGGGTTTCAAAAGACCGGATCCCCACAAACCAGACCTGATTAAACGGCGCCAAGGCGCCCTCAAAGATCCGGCGATGGGTGCAGCCATGCGATAGGCGGTTACCTTCCAGCTCGAAACAGAGATCGAGGTGAGCATCAAGATGAATTATGCCCAGTGATCTGCCCCATTTATTAGCAGCAGCTCTTAGCAAAGGGATTGATACCGAGTGATCTCCGCCAATAAAGGTGGGAAACGTGCATTCAAATAGTTCGGCTGCCTTCTTCTCCACTACTTCAAAATATTTTTCCTGGTTTAATTCTTCCGGCGAAAGGTTGCCCAGATCGAGAACCTTAATCTGCTCCAACGAAGCGCCGTTTTCGGTGGTGGGGGCAATGTGATGTGATATGCCTCTGATCCTGTCTGGCGCTTCTGCTGCTCCCTTACGATAGGAAGCCGCCCCGTCAAAGGGTAAACCCAGGACAACAACATCTGCAGTTTCAGGTTTAAGATTGGGGTTATGCAGTCCGTTCCACATTTTTAAATCATCTCCCGGCAGGTGCTAGTACTGCAAATATTTTTCTTAATCACCAATATTGTGGCGTTTGAAACAGTATACTGCTCTCACAATTGCTTATCCGTGGTTAGTAAATAACTACAGCAAGTATATGTTATTATCATTAATCCGCTATAATAAGAACTGGTACTACATTATACATCCATAATTGGGGCTTAAGCAGATGAAAAAAACCATTTTAAAAATAAGCATAACAATTATTTTGCTTGGTTTGATCGCCTTTGGCGGCTTCTACAGTTATGTTCAGGTGCGCAGCTACCAGGCCGAACAAAGCGCGCTTGAAAAAATTCTTTCGGCAGAAAACTTTACGGTCACGGATAAGAGAAACGTGATCGTGATAGCCCCGGATTTAGTTGACCCAAGCAAGCCGGCACTTATTTTTTACCCCGGCGGCCTGGTTAATCCTGAAGCTTATAGCTTTAAACTAGCCGGCCTGGCCGAATGCCTGGGCACAACTGCTTACCTGGTAAAACCACCTTTTAATGCTTCAATCTTTGCCATTAATGCCGCTGCCGGGATAATAAGCGAATACAACCTTGAAGGAACCTGGGTGGGCGGCCATTCGCTGGGTGGTATAGCTGCAGCCCGCTTTGCAGCTAAAAACCCCGATCGGGTCGGTGGCCTGTTTCTGTGGGGATCGTACAGCGACCAGGATCTGAGTCATTTTGAGGGACCGATCATTTCGATCATGGGTTTAAATGATCAGATAATCAACCGCGAAAACTATGAAGCAGCTAAAAACAACCTGCCCGCGGGGGCAGTTGTCTTGGAACAGCCGGGGCTGAACCACTCAGCTTTCGGCAATTATGGCCTGCAGAACGGTGATGGTTTAAGCACCCTGACCGATCAAGAAATTATCGCCTTAATGTGCAGCGTTTTTGGGCAAATAAATTAAATTCCCTTTTTAACGTATTCATCAAAGGGGAGGCGGTAATACTCATAGGCTAGGGCAATCTTGAATCCCGATTCTTTATATAGTTCAAGAGCCCTGCTGTTACTGCTGTTCACTTCGATCGTCAGGTTGGGGTGGCCTTTACCGGTTAAATCGCGGACAGCCAGTTGCAAAAGCTCCCGGCCAAATCCCTGCCCCTGAAATTCGGGTAAAATGCCGAGCCCGTAGATTGAAACACCCTCTTCCTCAAACCCTGCAGCACATAAACCGATCGGCTGATCCATATAACGCAACAGATATTGCTGCCTTGAATCAGACTCCAGGCTTTTTTTCATGATCAACCGGGCATCCTCCAGGCTGTCTCCGAATATTTTTTGACGCAGCCCGCTTAAATCTTCCAGATCTTCAATCGTTGAAGGAAACAGGGTGGTTCGAAAACAGTCTGACTTAGCCCGGATTTGACTGTCTCCGGTATAGCGCATGTTGTATTCAGTAAAGCTATAACTTGCGTCGAATTTGGCGATTACCGCTTTTCCCGATTCTGAATCAGCCTCGCATACAAATAATAAATCCTTAATGTCATATTTTTTAAGCTCTTGCACCGCTTCTGCCAGAAGCTTCTTAAACAGGCCCTGTTTTCGAAAAGCAGGATCTGTTAAGGCAGAAATTTCCGCTTCCGCTTTTGAAGGCGCAAAGATAATGAGCAAAGCGAGCAGCCGGTCCGAATCGCAGGCCAGGTAAAAACCTTTAAGAGTATCGATATTAAGTGATAGATCCAGGGAAAGATAGCCTTGAAGATGATCTGCCTCTTTGCATAAGGCTTCCAGCTTTCTTATAGCCGCAATCGTTTCCGGGTTCAAATCTCTAAATGCTTTTATTTGCAATAACCCTCATCCTCCAGATCATCAAATTATAGCTGAATTGCCAAGCAGATCCATAAAACGATATAATTGAAAGAATCGTTAACTAAAAACCAATTATATGCTACTGCTTTATAGTGTATTGCGCAATTACCATCATAAAAAATGAGGGATTGTTACTAATGGGCAAACTGACTGTAGAGCTTAAAAATCATCTGCTTTTAATCGGCTTAAACCGGCCGGAGAAAATGAATGCCTTTGATCCGGAGATGTACATGGAACTGGCGGCCGCCCTGGGACGGCTGGACGGGGATAGCGGGCTGCGCTGCGGGCTGCTCTTCGCCCACGGCGATAACTTCACGGCCGGGCTCGACCTGGTCAAGTGGGTGGAGATCTTCAGTTCCGGTTCTTTCCCTCAACTTGATCAAGGCCTGTGCGACCCTTTCGGCCTTGACCCGGACCGAAGATTAAGCAAGCCGCTGGTCATAGCTGTTCACGGCATCTGCTACACGATTGGACTTGAACTGCTGCTGGCTGCTGATGTGCGGGTTGCTTCTGTCAATACCCGGTTTGGACAGATTGAGGTTAAACGCGGGATTTATCCTGTTGGCGGAGCTACGATTCGCCTGCCGCAGGAAGTTGGCTGGGGCAATGCGATGCGTTACCTGCTGACCGGGGATGAGATCAGCGCCGAAGATGCATTCAGGATCGGCCTGGTCCAGGAGGTAACCGGTCCGGATAAACAGTTAGAACGCGCGCTAAAACTGGCAGAAACTATTGCCGATCAAGCCCCGCTGGGTGTCCAGGCAAGCCTGCATTCGGCCCGTATTGCCCGTTACGAGGGGGCAGACAAAGCCATCGCCCGCCTGCTGCCCGACCTGCAGCCGATCATGGCCAGCGAAGACGCCCTTGAAGGAGTGCAATCATTCATGGAAAAGCGCAAAGCTAAATTTCAGGGCCGGTAGAACCAAAGGGGTC
>CAYTER010000027.1:14441-16275 GCA_964436815.1 uncultured Syntrophomonadaceae bacterium | reverse complement strand
AGGAATGTCGCAATGCAAGACCTGACCCCCATATACCTATATAATGTTAAGAATTATGGTTTATTTGTGCCCTCACTTTCAGCCGCTCCTAAAACTGCCACTGTTTCCGGGTCAAGTTTATAGCGTCTTAAAAAGAGCAGGCTTATGGCCATCAGCAGAGCCGGAAGCAGGGCAAAGCCGATCCGCACTCCAACCAGGGCTGAAGCCGGCTGATCAATGATTAACCCGCCCTCGGTTTCAATAAAACCGGTAACCGCCAGGATGGCCGCAAAGATCGCCGGCCCGACCGCAAAACCGGCTTTATCGGCTGCCGTCCAGACCCCGGTATAGGCGCCTGCCCGGCGCAACCCGGTTTTTAAAGTGTCAGCAGTTATCGTATCGGGGAGCATGGAGAAGGGGAAAAGCTGGGTCCCGGCATAGCCGGTTCCCATGATGAATACAAATAGATAGCTTTGTAGAAGGCTTTCCGGTGATGCGAACATTAACAAAAACCCTCCAACTGCAAATAAAATGGTACAGATAGTATAACCTTTCAGTTTCCCGAAACGACGGCTAACTCGGACCCAGAGTGGCATAGTAACCAGGGCTGGGCCAATAAAACAAACAAATATTATACTGGTTTGCCCCGGATCACCCAGAATGTAACTGGAATAAAAATCAACCCCGGCGAGCGCAGCCCCGATACCGAGTACCTGGATGATGTATGCGCCGAAAAGGATAAAAAACGGTTTATTCTCCCCGGCTGCCCGAAGCTGTTCGCGGAAAGGCACAGTCGTTTCAACCGGATCGACAACCGGAACTTTCCTGGTTCCGAAAAATGATCCAATCAGCACAGCAAAAAGGATAATACCAACGATAATACCCATCATAGCGTAACCGGCACGTCCCCCACCCCCGGCGCTGATTAGCTCCGGCGCCAAAGCTCCGCCCACCAGGATACCGAGGGTCAGAAAGGCGATCCTGAATGACATAATCGTCGTCCTTTCGTTGTAACTCTCGGTCATTTCAGCCGGCATCGATATATAGGGAACCTGATAGATCGTATAAAATGTGGTGCAGAGGATATAGATAAACATCAGGTACCAGGCAGCAGCCAAACCGGTCTGCTCGGGCACCCTGAACAGGAGGGCAAATACTACCGGCAGGGTCAGGGCCCCGGCAAGCATCCAGGGGCGGCGTGAGCCCCAACGGCTGCGTGTCCGGTCCGATAAAGTGCCGGCGAAGGGATCGGTTATAACATCCCACAAACGGGGAATCAATATTACAATCCCGGCAACTGCTGCCGGCACCTGTAAATACCGGACCATAAAACTCAAGAGCAGCAATCCGGGCACGGTCGAAAAAATACCGGTCCCCACCGAACCGATGCCATAGCCTAAGTATGTGCCAACTGACAATGTCCTGTCGCTCTTTTTGCTCTCCATTTCCTCATCTCCGTTGCTTTTTATTTTACAGAAGAATTAAAAAAATTTTACCGGAGAAATTATTGCCTGTCAATTTGTATTTTTGCTAATATTATCAAAATATAGTTGCCACTAAAATTCAAGCGGTGGTATAATAACCAATAAATAACAGCCGGGAGGTAATGATTGATGGGCGCGCTGCTGCCAAAAGGTGTTTCAGCTGAGGATGTATTCAAGGAGCTAGAGACCTTCACAGAAAGGGATGTGAACTGGCGAACGGGAAAAGTGCTGACCGGCCTTTACGACCCGGGATCCGCTGCCCACGAAGTTGCTGTTCAGGCTTACACCCGTTTTCTGCCTCATAACGCTCTCTATGTCAATATGTACCCGAGTATCGGCCGGATGGAAAAAGAGGTTGTCGCCTCTGTCGC
>CAYTER010000027.1:0-14341 GCA_964436815.1 uncultured Syntrophomonadaceae bacterium | reverse complement strand
CAGTTTGCCTGCGGCGGCAGTCCCGAAAACCTGCATGTCAGCCTGACCCAGGCCAATGTTCCGCATACCGACACATTCATCAGCGACCTTAAAGAAGTGGTCCGTGACCTGCGTGAAAAAGGCAGCAGCATTGATTTAAATGAGATAAAGCAGGTTGTAAAGGAAGCTTCGACTAAAAGCGCCGATGAAGCGATGTTTGATATAATCCCGGTCATCGGTCTGACCGGGATGGATCTGCCGGAAAAGATGGCCCCGCTGAACACTGTCCTCAATCTTTTTCCGGCCAGTCTGCGGGATGAGATGCTGACCATGTTCTTCAACATGACTGCCTGATCGGCAAATGAATCGATCTGTATTATTAGCAATGGAAGGATGAGATCTGTAACTAGAAAAAATGAGATATTAGAAGAGCTGAAAGCGGTGCTATCGGGAAAGACAGTTGACGCCCTGCTGCCGCCACTTGTTTTTGTCCTGGTGAACAGCATTTTGGGATTGGAAGCAGCAGCCATCGCGGCTGTGTTCTTTGCCCTGTTGATCGGATTCCTGCGCCTGCTGCGCCGCCAGCCTTTAAGCTATGCCTTAGGCGGTCTCGCTATGGTTATTCTGGCCGCGGCTCTCGCTTTTCTGACCCGCGATGCCACCAATTACTTCATCCCGGCAATCGCCGGCAGTGCCTTACTTTTGTTCATTACGCTGGTCAGTTTGTTAGCCGGAAAACCGCTTGCCGCCTGGGCCAGCCACCTGACCCGCGGCTGGCCGCTTGACTGGTTCTGGCGCAGGGATATAAAACCGGCCTATGTTGAAGTAACCTGGTTCTGGGCCCTGATTCTGCTGGCCAGATTAACCGTTCAAATCATCCTCTACCAGGCCGGAGATGCCGCAAGACTGGCCTGGGCAAACATTCTCCTGGGCTGGCCGGTTACGATTCTGATCCTGATCGCAACCTATACCTACGGGATCTGGCGCCTTAGACGGCTGGGCGGTCCCGGCGTTGATGAATTCCAGGCCGGAGCAAATCCTCCCTGGCGGGGACAAAAACGCGGTTTTTAAACATCAGGATAGAAGGAGCTGATGTAACTTAAAGTGTAGCGGATGATCAGGACAACATCACGGACATCAATGACCCCATCGCCGTTAACATCGGCAGCAGCAGCTTGTTCATCGTTTAAAGACAGTACTCCGATCACCTTCTGCATTACCAGGCTGGCATCCCGTATATCAATCGATCCGTTTCCCGTAACATCACCCAGGACGACCAGCGGCTTTAATTCTTCTTCAGGATCAGGATTGGCGATCGGCATAGCTTCAGGATTCTGATTAGGGGCAGAGCCCGGTGCAGGTGTGAGACCCGGTATTTCATATCCGCTGCCGGCAAACTCCAGGTAGGTTTGAGCCAGCCAGCCGTGGTTAAGGTTACCCTCGACTTCAACCGCGGCATACCACCAGTGATGGTAAGCGGTAATGCTGCCCGGTTGTGAGGAATACAAACCATTACTGTGGTGATCTTTGATCAGTACCATTGTCCCTTTTGACAGCTCTGATACGGGCTGATTAACCCCCTCCAGCCGGAAATTAAGTCCCTCTGCTGTAACCCGGGCCAACTGGCCTGGCATAAACTGGCTTGACTTAGCCCGTGCCAGAGGCACCGTAATAAAAGCAGTCGGCCACCGCTCTTCACCGGGAAAAATCGGATAAACCCTGTAAGCGCTGGCGCTGCTGCTGGAATCAGATACCAGGATTGACCCATCTTCTCTTACCGCTTCGACTACCCCGACATGACCCAGCAAATGGCCGAAAAAGGCCCCGCTATCCCAGAAAGCAATTGAGCCGGCCGTGGGAATATCCGTTACCAGCGCTCCCCTGTCAGCATGGCTTGCCCAGGTATGAGCATTAAACCGCATACTGTCAAGGGCATATTTGCAATAACCCAGCTGGATCATCCGTCCATGGGCATACCAGGTGCAATTTCTGCCTTTGTTGGGGAAGGGGTTAAAAATTGTATACTCGGGGTAAGTTGGCCATAAATCGAACTCAGCCCGGCTCATAACCTGATCTTGCGCCCCGGCAGAGCAGGCAGTTGAAGTTATAATTAAAAGCGCCAGAAAAGATAGAACGAGCCTTGTTATCTCTCTCATGGGCTTCTCCCTGACCCGGTTTGCCGTTAGAAACAGCAATCCGCTTTTCTCTCTGTCTATTAACTGGATATATTGATACCATTATACATAATTAGATAAATATTGCAACTACTCTCCCAACGCTAAGTTGATCTGCTCATCCTTTAACAACCTTGACAACCTCATCTTTATCCAGCATCGATAACGGCAGTAAGGCCTGAAGAACGATCAACGCTTTGCCGGATTCCTGTTTCCAGCACATCATCTGAACCGATGATCACCACTGATCGCCTGGCCCTGGTTACGGCAGTGTAGAGCAGCTCGCGGTTAAGCGGCCTGACCTGGGTGTCGGGAAGGATCAGGGCAACGTAATCATACTCGGACCCTTGAGCTTTATGCACCGTAGTGGCCCAGGCCAGCTCCAGCCGGCCTTGCAGGACGCCAAGAGGGTAAGCGGTAAAACCTCTGCCTCTTGGAAATACAGCCATTGGTTCAGCTTTGCCTTTGCCGGCATCAACCTTAAAGACCACCGGCAGAATTATTCCTGAATCACCGTTGAAAAGGCGAAGCTGGTAATCGTTATGGGTGATCATGACCGGCTCACCGGGTAGAAACTGGGTCAGGGCAATATTCCGGTCAGTCAGGCGCAGCTTTTCAAGCCAGCGCTGATGATAATTTAGGTTTATGCTTTCCGATCCGGTGCCCCCGGCTGTAACCCTGGTGACTGTCAGCATTTTATAGCGCTCGAAATGATCGAACAGTATTTTGAGCTTTCCGGCAGTCTGTTCATCAAAGCCTGAGGAGCTCTGAGGGTAATCCTCCATGACCAGCTGATCCAAACCGGGAAGCGCCAGGCAAAACCGGTTGAACCAAAGCTCAAAAAAGGCCTCGCGCTGTTCCGCGCTTCCTGGGGACACCATTTCAACACCATCAAATGCCAGTTCATTAAGCGCTCTTCGAACAACAGGATCCTCAGCCTGAACCTGTCCAGGTCTGTAGTTGCCACTGTTAATAGCCAGGGCCAGGTTGATGATTGACTTTCCCGATGTTTCTTCTTCCCTGGCCCGGTAAATTTGCTCGAGGATAATCATCCTTCCTTTTTCAACCACTCTTTGCGAACGGCACAAGTCACTGAAAACCGCCCCGGCATCAACCGGCGGCAGCTGATCGGCATCGCCAAGCAGAACCAATTGCGCCTCCGGTTTCAAAGCGCGTAAAAGCTGATCGGCTGTAGCTAAATCGATCATTGAACTTTCATCGACAATAATCAGTTTCTCGCTGAGCGGGTTTTGTTCGTTATGCCAGAAACGCCCGGTTCCCGGTGAGTAACCAAGCAGCCGGTGGAGGGTTGTCGCCTGTGGTGTAAAGGTTGCCAGTTTAAGATCTGCGCCAACAGCCCCGGGGATTGAACCCATCTGACTGACTATTGACTGCCTCATTCTGTCGGCCGCTTTTCCGGTAGGCGCTGCCAGGGCTATCGCTTCTGGCGGCGGATCACCCAGACGCGCTATAACCCTGAGCAGGCTGGCGACGATGGAAGTTTTCCCGCTGCCGGGCCTGCCGCTGATCACAGTAATTCTGCCTTTTAAAGCAAGCCTTACTGCCTGCTGCTGCCGAACATCGAGAGAAATCCGGCTCCTGTCAAATTGAGGTGGTTTCGAAAAAACTTCCCTTAAAGCGTTTTCGTTCAAGATCTCATCAACGTCTTTTTTCAATAGCCTAAGCTCGCCCGGCCAACCATCAATCATCTGCCGCAGCAGGAGGCCAACCCTGGCCTCCAGGACATGATATTTTTGCAGATAGAGGCAGTTATGATCAAAAATCAGCGGTACATAGCTTTCCGGACTGCCGATGATCGAAAACAGCTGGCCATTTGCCGACTGAACCAAATCGCGCTTAACCCTCTCAAGCAGAGAGTAAACAGACTGCCGGACGGGTATAGGAATAGTGATCCCATTTAAGATGCGATCCAGCCGCCCCCCCTCGTTTAGGGGCATCCTGGTGTTGCCTTCAGTCGCTGCTGAAAGCGCCGCCAGCACAATAAGCTGCAGAGCCTGAAGATCTTCAGGGGTTTCAATTCCCTCAGCCAGCCTGGCTATTTCCCAGGCAATATAAACCTGTTCAACCTCGAGGCCCAGTTCAGCAGCTTGAGCCAAAACCTCTTTTTGAAACAGGTAAAATTCTTGAGTCTGCTCCGCAGGCAAACCCTGCTGCCCGTCAATAACCTCGCCTAAACTATGGCATCCCTGCGGGGTTAAGCAGATTGTGTTTCTCACTATCAAGTCTCCCTTGGTTTCATCTCACCAGGACCGGTTCTCATTCAATTACAGCGCCGCCCCAGTGCCGCTGCGTAACTAGATTTTTCTCCCAGGTCAGCAGGTCTGCCCAGGCAGGCTTAGAAAACCAGACACCCCTGCTGCCATTTTCCTCTGCTTCAAGGCCGCGGATGAAGAGGTATAAAATCCCTCCAAAGTTTTCTTCATAGCTGCTCTCATTTTCAATGCCCAGCAGCCTGATCACCGCAAGAGTATAAATTCTGGCCTGGAGCATATAATTGACCTCAACATGCGAAGCGATACTGTTCTCGCTGTAATCAGGCAGATAATCGCTTTTCCAATCGAGCAGGAATATCTTGCCGTCAATTTCAAAGACCAGATCGATCAAGCCCTGCAGGTATCCCCGGAGTGCTTGATAGGTTGCACCGTCAGCTTGTTCTCGGCCATTGCCCTCAGCTGAGAGGAGCGGGTGAAACTGCTCAGGGATAGGGTAGGCAAAAGCCATTTCCGCCTGGACTCTTCCTGCTTCAACAATACCGCCGGGTAAATTAAAACTGCCTTTTTTATCTGCGCTCTCTACCTTAAGCGGCGTTGTTAAAGCATTATAAATTAGCTGCAGGGCAAGGGGCAGATATTCCCTGGCAAAACCATGGCGGCGGGCTATAACCGCCGTTCTCTTTTGAACTGAATCAAGTTCCGTCCACAGCTCAAAGCTTAAACCCCTGATCTCGGCAAAAGGAATATCCTCGAGTAAGGCATGTAAAAAGATTCCTGTTTCTTTACCGCCCGGCAGCTCCAGGGCTGCCGGAGACGGATTAACAACTTCGCTTTCTGCGGCAACTTCTTCGCTGCGCAAAGCCTCCGGATTGCCGGCCTCATCACCCTTCGCAGAAGAACTGATCCCGCTTTTCATGCGGGTATAGCTGGTAACAATGATCCCCCGGTGAGCTGCTTCAAGCCCTTTGGCCTCAACTGCTTTTGAGATCGGCTGCTCAAGTAAACCAGGTTCGCACCAAAGATCATCGGGTTTTTCCGCCGGCTCATCGCTGCCAGGGCTGCTGCCGCAGATTACCTCCCGCACCTGGTAGAGCTGTTGGTTATTAAATTTTCCGTTGCTGGCAAGCGTTTCCAGCTGAC
This sequence comes from uncultured Syntrophomonadaceae bacterium, assembly GCA_964436815.1. Lineage (GTDB taxonomy): Bacteria > Bacillota > Dethiobacteria > DTU022 > DTU022 > UBA993. Next base: position 8,814 of record CAYTER010000027.1, on the reverse strand, counting down.
GCTGCAGAGCGCTGTACATTTCTCCTAAGTACCGGTAGCCATAATGTCTTTCAGCAGGGGTTGCTTCCGGAGCCGGGCCGAAATATGGCAGGTAGAGTTTTGACTTGGCCCGGGTCAGAGCGACGTAAATTAAACGCTCATTTTCCTGCCGCCGTTCTGCTCTAATCAGGTCGGCAATTGCACCTGCAGCATTGCCGATGTGCAGGTATCGCCTGTTATCGATGTGGTAAATCTCCGTTTTTAATCCACCGGAGGGAGGATTGCCAAAACCGCCGCCTAGAAAGACAACCTCCGCTTCAAGGCCTTTAGCCTTGTGCATGGTCATAATCTGCACCGCATCTTTGTCCGTTTCAAGCCTTTGAATATTGCTCTCCCGGCCTTCCTGCTGCCCACGCTCATCAATTTTAGCTTTCAGGTCTCTGACCAGTTCCCTTAAAGTTAGCGGCCGCGCATGCGCTTCAGCCTGGAGCAGCTCAAGCAGATGCAGGTAATTGGTCAGCGCCCTCTCATCGCCGGTAAAGATCAGGCGCCTGACAATGCCCGAATCGGTTACCAGCGCATCAAAGAATCTTGACCAGGCTTGCCTGTCAGCAAGCTGCTTCCATTTGAGAAACAAAGCAACCTGGGGATAGCTTTCCGGTGCGTCCCGCCAGGCAGAGAGCTCTGCCAGCGGGATGCTGAAAAATGGGGTTAACCAGGCCTGCAGCCTGGCCTCAGGCTGTCCGGGTAAACTGATAGCCCGCAGCAGGCGGTAAACGTTTGAGGCTTCTTCTGTCTGGAAAAGCCCATCCTGCTTGTAAAAAGCATGATTAATGCCGTATCGTCTGAGCACTTTGCCAATGCGTTGCCCTTCAGCGAAGGTCCGGGTAAGGATGAAAATATCATTTAGCTTGATCGCGGCCGGTTCACGGTCTCTGGCGGCTGTAACCAACCCGCAGCGTGGATCGGTCAATCGCCTGATCTCGCTGGCGATAAAAACAGCCAGCCCTTCAGTGAGCGCCTCTTTTTTAAGGGGCCCACTTTCACAGCTTAAATGAAGCAGCTGAACAGGCGCCAACGGCAGCCCCTCTTCCTCGGCCCGGCGTTCCGGGTCGCCGCATTCAACCGGTTCCTCGTAACGGTTCAAGCCGCTGAAATAGCCAGCGCCGGCGCTGTTTTTTATTAGGAATATTTCGTTAACCGCATCAATCATCGCGGCTGAAGAGCGAAAATTATAGACCAGCGGCAACCGTGAAGCATTAACATGAGAAATAAGATAGGTCCTGGCCTGATCATAGGTGTGCAGATCCGCCCCCCTGAAACCATAGATGGCCTGTTTCGGATCACCGATGACAAAGAGCCGGTGATGCGGGGCTTGATCAACAAATATGCGCCTGAAAATTGCCCACTGCACCGGATCAGTATCCTGAAATTCATCGACCAGGGCGTATTTCCAGCGTCTTCGCAGTGCTTCTATCAGGACCCTGCTGCCCGCCCCGCTGAGGGCTTTGTAGACTCCCAGCAGCATATCGTCGTAATCAAGCAGGCCTAGTAAACGTTTTCTGGCAGACAGGCGGGTCTGGACCCTTGGCAGGAACTGATAGATCAGATAACTTTCAAGAGTCGAACCCTGAGATTCTAATTCAGACAAAATAGCCGAAAGGCCGGCCAGCGCTCCGGGAGCCTGATCAGCTTGCCCCAACCGGATTAAATGACCTATTTCTTTATCGCTTACCCCATCCAGGGTTCTTGGTTTGCTCTCTTTTATCCACTGCTGGAAAGGCAGGCTTCGGTCAAGGGAAAGCGAAGCTGAACTGCATGCTTCAACCACTTCAAACAGGCGATCAATGATTGAGTTGTAAGCATTTAGGGTCCTTGTATGGCTGAATACTTCAGAACCGGCTTTTTTCAGCTCCGCTGCCGCAGGTATCTTGCTTAAGGTATCCAGAAATCGATCAGGATCCCAGGCCGGAGTTACTTTAGTCCGGTCCGGAAAGCCTTCGCGGTGACAACCGTATAAAAATACTTCAAGGCTGGACAGTTTGTTCTCGTTGGTTAGCCAGCGCCGCAGCGCTTCACCATCCGGCCCTGTCTCGGCCAGAACAACGCGCAGTTCTTCCCGGAAAGCAAGGCCAAATATTTCCCGGCCATCAGCATGCTGCTGTTCAAAAAGCCGGCCGCTCAAAAAAGCCTGCTCCGTTAAAACCCCGTGACAAAACCCGTGAATGGTGGAAATTGAAGCGCCGTCAAAGCGGAACAGCGCTTCGTTTAACCGCACCCGCGTTTTTTCATCAATCTTCCAATACAGTTCAGGACTGCAGGCCGGCTCCGTCTCACTGCTCTCATCCCGGACTCTTTGAATCAGGGCTCTGACCCTCTCCCGCAGTTCACGGGTTGCAGCATCGGTAAAGGTAACAACCAGAATTTCTTCCACGCCGGCGGTATGGTTAATGATCAAATCGAGAACAAGATGTTCAAGGGTAAATGTTTTTCCTGTTCCTGCTGATGCTTCAATAATGACGTGACCTTTTTCCAGCTCAGGGCGGGCTAAAATATCGGGTTTCCGGTAGTAGGTTATGGTCATTAAAAGCCCTCCGTGCTTAGAAACAACTTAAAAAGCGGTCCAAGGCGCCTTTCAACTATTGCCGCCGCTTGAGCGGGTTCCGGCGGATTATAGCGGCGCGGTTGGGGAACCGGACCCCAAAGGCTGGAAAAACGCTTAAATTCACCGGCAGCCAGATCCTGCACCGCCGCGCACAACCATTCTCCGTCGGGACTGTAAACAAATGGTTTATTTGCGCCGCTGTCTGCTGAATCTGCTACAGCTTTATGATCCCGATGGGCTTTCTTCTGGCGGGCGAAGTCGAGAAATATCGCTTCACAGGGCAAGAGGTAGGCATGAGAATCGTTGAGCAAATCAGCAGTTACTGCCGTTAACCAACTGCGGGCGCTTGCAGAATCGAGCGGCAAAAGATTTAAGGAAAAACTTTTGCTTTCGCCATTGCCATCGGCATAGATCAGCACAGTCTTTCTTGTTCCTGTACCGGCCACCTCTGCAGCCGACAGGAGGATGTGATCCATAACGCCTCTTAGAAGCAGCCTGTAGATACGCTCCAGCTGCCCGGCGCTGTTCGGGTAAGACGGTGGCTTTGAAGGCTGCAGAGTAACTGTTGTCAGGTTATTATGGAGTAAGCTTTCGGAGATCCCGCTGATCCGGACCGATATCAGGTCTGCTTCTGGATCAGGCATGCAGTTTCGAACCGGCACTTCAAGCAGCAGCGAATCAAAAATATTAGCGGTGCTGCATTTTTCTGCGGGGCGTCCAAAACGCACCCGCTCTAAAGTAAAAGGCTCTTCACACTTATTCAGGTTAAACAGCTCGCGCTGCCAGCCGTTTAATATTTGCAGGTGTTTCTCCATCATTACCCGGCCCGGCAAACCTACCGGCACGTTTCCGGCCAGACGGAGTCTGGCTGTTCTCTCTCTGTATAGGTCCTCCAGGCTCTCACCGCAGGCTGAAGCATCAACAAAAATTTCACGTAAATGCATTGTCTCAAGCATTCTGTTTATCTCAAAATCTTCTTCGTCGCGATCAGCCAGGTCTTCTTCGTCTCCCGGCAAACCTAGCATTGCTGCGGCCCATCCCTGCATCGGGCATTCAAGAAACCGGCGCAGATTTGAGACGCTTAAACTCACAAGCTCTGCTTTAGTATTCGGTGTTTCCGAAATAGTCAGGCTGCCTGCTCCCGTAAAAGTTGCCGGCGGTGGGTTTTCCGGAAGCAAAAGCATTGATGAAAGTTTTTGCCACTGATCGCTGAGCCCCGAAGCAGCAGCCTGTACTGCCTGATCCGGTCTGACAGGATCGAGGTTTGCTGCAGAAGCGCCTTCACGCCTGCTGCGGGCGATCTCGTGGATCTGAAACTCTACCCGGGCTTCATCCATATAGGTTTGATCAATTATCCGGGCATTATCATAACGCCGAAGAGGAGGAGCAACAATCAGCTTCTCCATGCCGTCATCGCCCAGGTAACCCTTTCTCAGGATATGCATTAATTCCTGGATCACCGCGGACGGCTGCAGCAGATTGCCAGTCTGCTCGTCTCTCTGCACATAGGAGAGATATAATCGATCACGCGCACATAACAAAGTTTCCAAAAACATATAGCGATCACGCTCTGAGGGATCAACGTCACCGGCCCGACGCTTTACCGCCCTGAGATCCAGGGCATCCCGGCGTCCTGAAGCAGGGAAGAGCCCTTCACCGAGGCCGAGCAGGAAAACCGCCCTGAAAGGGATTGCCCTCATCGGCAGAAAAGAAGAAACGACCACTCCCTCGGCCAGGTAACGTCCGCGGCCGCCGGATAGTGAAGAGAGGGAACGATTGGCCAGTTCTGCTGCTATCCGGCCGCTGACCTTATACCCCAGATCCATTTTTTCAAGCCGACCCAGGGCATTGAGAATGCGCAAACGGTCGTGGTCATCTGTGCTGCTGCCTGTCTGCAGATAATGATTAACCTGGGCAGCATAGAATTCAGACCACTCGGTAAGAGTCAGTTTTCGGCGGCGGACAAAACAGGCATCGGCGAACAGAGAGCGCAGCAGGAGGCCAAATCGCGCTGCAGACTGCGCAGAAATGGATGGCAAGGCCTCTTCCACCAACCACCTGCCCCGGGCAGTTGTAAAAATTCTTTTGTCGCCACTCTTTTCCCCGGTCATTAAAGCCCCAAGGGCCAGGCGGCGGACAGCCTGATCCCAGTTAAAGACATCCTCATCGATATAGGTATCCAGGTGATCGCTGTGATCCATCCCATAAACGATTCCGAGCTGTTCGGCAACCTGGGCCAGATCGTCAGGGGACAGATCTTCAAGCTGACCGATTATTGCCGGATGGCTGATTAAGGTTAACAGATCATTTCGAGAGAACCGGCTAAAAGGCAGCTGCAGGAGGAGATTCATCGCTTCAATCATCCTGCTGCCGGCGGTGCCGGGCAGATCTGAGATGCTGGCCGGCAGATGGTGAGAGGCTGCGAAGACTGCTTCGATCTGGGGCAGGTAGAGATCGCGTCCGGCGTTGTTGACAATAATGGCTAGATCGCTGAATCGAAGTGGCAGCTGCCCACCCTGCGGTTGATCTTCGCGCATCAGCCGCCAAATCTCGTCCGCCACCCACTCAACCTCCCGGCGCACTGAGGGCGCCGCCACCAGCCTGATCGATTGATCTGGCTGTTCAGGTTCGCCGCCCTCTTCCCCAAGATTCTTTTCCGGCTCGCGGAAAAGAATATCAGCCTGCAGCTTCTGCAGCAGGTTTTCTTTTTCTGCCTGCGGGTTTTCGAAAGCGCTTTCAAAATCACAGTCGGTTAATTCTCCCAACAGGCGCACATATTCACGACCCGGCCTGCCCCAGTACTTAAGGGCCGGTGTATCAGCGTCAAAGAGACCGAAAGGATCATCGGTTTCGGGTTCGCCCGTTTCCGTCCATAAGCGCTTAGTGCGGCTGTTTAGCTCCCGATCGAGGCGATAAAAATATTCACGGTCGGTTTCTACATCTTCCCAGAATTCTGCACAGGGGTTTAAGGTATAAATTCTCAATGTGCCTGCCTCACCCAAACGGGCAAAGAGCAGCTGAAAAATTCGCGCCACATAGGATATGCCAAAAATATGCACTACAGGCAGGTTAATTTTCTTCAGTTCACTGAAAAACTGCTGGTCCAGGGCTAGCTGCTCCAGGGTAAGCCATCTGCTGCCATCTTCAGGAGGATGATGATCGAGAATGCCATCCGGGCCGAAAACGGCAGTCCATAATGCCTGCTGCCAGGCTGCAGTATCAGCAAAAGAGGAGTCGGCCAGAGAGGGATCGGTAAACAGGGGATTGGCCAGGGGAAACGGGTTTTTGCCGGTGGCAGCGTTATCAGCCTTACCCTGGTCACGCCAGGCAGTGATCATTTCCGGCCGGGAAAAGGAATATTCCTGAAAGAGAAAAGCCAGGCGGGCTGCGAGTTGAACACGGCGCAGATCTGAGCCGTCAGCAGCCAGGTACCGGTCGGATGCAGGCTTTCCGGTTACACCATCACCGGTGTTCAGGTATTCCCTGACCGGGGAAAATTCAGCCCCGGATATAATATTATCATCAAGCAGGCAGGCCAGGATTGCTCCCTCAACCAGATCAAGATCAACGGCTTTATAGCGGCCCGGCAGGACTGTAGCGACCAGATCGCCGATAAAACGCTCGAGGCGGCGAAAATTCAGGTTGGCTGCCACTCCCGCCTTTTGCGCAAGATTAAGAGTTACCCAGGTTTCCATATTACGGTTGGGAACAACAATCTCGATCGGATCGAGCGGGTGAGCGCCATTTTGCCTTCTCTGCGCTAAATCCCTGACCAACTCGTCCAGGAGGCGTTCAGTCCGGTTCGAATAAATCAGTTCAATCAGCGAAACCCGCTCCCTTCAGGTCAGGCGAAGAAATTTGATAAAGTAAATACTAACAGTAGGACAGGGTAACTTGCCAAGCATTCAGCGGTTGGGTAGTATGGTTATATTGTAATTGATCTGTATGCGCCGAACAACCTTTAAACATCCAAACCGCTCAGGGGGATGAGCACTGTGAGTAAACTGACTATTGCCGATCTGCGCCAGGCTGCAAAGAGAATCAGGCCTTATACCCACCGCACACCGGTAATCACTTCTGCGAGTCTTGACCGGGAGGTAGGGGTATCTGTTTTTTTAAAGTGTGAAAACCTGCAAAAAGTCGGCGCTTTCAAATTCAGGGGCGCCGTGAACGCTGTATTTTCCCTTTCAGATGAAGAAGCTGGCCGGGGCGTGGCTACTCATTCTTCCGGCAACCACGCCCAAGCCCTGGCCCTGGCAGCAAGATTACGGGGTATAGACGCTTATATTGTAATGCCGGAGAACGCAACAGCGGTAAAAGTAGACGCTGTAAAAGGTTACGGGGGACAGATCACTTTCTGTGAGCCAAACCAAAAATCACGCGAGAATGCGCTTTCTAAGGTCTTGGATGAAAGTGGCGCCGTCCTGATTCATCCTTACGATAACGAAATGGTTATTTCCGGACAGGGTACGGCTGCGCTGGAGCTGCTCGACGACTACCCCGAGCTTGACCTGGTGATCGCCCCGGTTGGTGGGGGCGGACTGCTCAGTGGGACCGCCCTGGCTGCTACCGGTTCATCCATGCACTACCGCGTCATAGGAGCGGAACCGGAAATGGCCGATGACGCTTACCGCTCAATGCAAACCGGGACGATTGTTCCCTCAGTAAACCCGCAAACCATTGCTGACGGCCTGCTTACGGCGCTTGGTGAATTGACCTTCCCCATTATCCGCGATCGGGTTGAACAGATCGTAACGGTCAGCGAAGAAGCGATTATCGAAGGCATGCGCTTTATCTGGGAAAGAACCAAGTTGATCATTGAGCCTTCATCAGCTGTCCCAATCGGCCTGCTGCTGGAGAAAAAAATCGACTTAAGCGGATTAAAAGCAGGGGTGATTATCTCCGGCGGTAATGTAAATCTGGAACGATTACCCTGGCAATAGAAACCCTGGCAGGGCTTAATAGCATCTCCTGCATCGCCGACAGCGATAGGGTATAATTAATTTATGGAACTGTTGGCGCCGGCCGGAAACTTAGAAAAACTTAAAACCGCTATCCTCTTTGGAGCTGACGCAGTCTACTGCGGTATCAGCTCGTACTCCCTGCGGGCTCCCGGCGCTTCTTTCAGCATTAAAGATCTAAAGGAAGGTATTGCTTTTGCCCATGCTCACGAACGCCGGGTCTATCTCGCCCTGAATATTTTCGCTTTCGACAATGATCTTTGCGAGATGGAATCTCTGGCGGATCAGGCACTGGGCCTCGGTATAGATGCCTTTATCATTTCTGATCCGGGTGTACTGGCGATCATCCGGCGCCTCAGCCCTTCAGTTAAAATCCACCTCAGCACCCAGGCAAACACCACTAACAGTGAAAGCGTAAAGTTTTGGAGCAGTTATGGCCTTAGCCGGATTGTGCTGGCGCGCGAGCTAAGCCTTGAACAGGTGAGAGTGATCAAGGACAATAACCCGGAAACGGAGCTGGAGCTATTTATACATGGGGCAATGTGCATCTCTTATTCCGGCCGCTGCCTGCTTTCACAATTTCTGAACAACCGCTCGGCCAATCGCGGCCTTTGCACCCAACCCTGCCGCTGGGAATACCGGATCAGGGAGGTGGGCCGCAGTGAAGAGTTAAGCATTAATGAAGATGGTCGGGGCACCTACATCTTGAATTCACGTGATCTCTGTCTGATCGAACAGATCCCCGAACTGCACGCTGCCGGGGTGGACAGCCTGAAGATAGAAGGGCGGATGAAAACTGCTTACTACGTTGCGGCAACAACCCGTATTTACCGGCAGGCGCTGGACAGCTACTTCCGCTCTCCTGAAAATTATCATTTCAAAGAGGAATGGCTGGAGGAGCTGAAAAAGGTTTCTCACCGGCCATACACCACCGGCTTTTACCTGCCGGAAAAAGCAGACAACACTGAGTATATTAAAGATGCTTCTTACATCAGGGAATATGATTTCGTTGGCACAGTTGAAAATAATGACACTGTTTCAGGCCTGATCAGGATCAGTGCCCGTAATCGCTTTGCCGCAGGTGATTTGCTCGAAATCCTTGATCCGGCCAACGATGATGTAATAGAGATAAGGGTTAGGAGGATACTTGACCATAACAGTGCGAGTGAGCTGAAAGAGGCCCACAACAGTTATATTGTCAATCTTGAATTGGAAGCAGCAACAGACAATCCGATCAGCAAAGGATCAATAATCAGAAGGAAGTGCGAC
>CAYTER010000026.1:12353-29995 GCA_964436815.1 uncultured Syntrophomonadaceae bacterium | reverse complement strand
CCTGCATCAAAATAGTGCGGTCCATATAGATACTGTTCTCCTGGTTGTGGGTTACCATCAGGATTGTCAGGCCGGCAGCGTTCAGATCTTTAAAAAGTTCCATAATCCCGGTTGCCGTCCGGCTGTCGAGGCTGCCGGTAGGTTCATCGGCCAACAGCAGGGGCGGCTTATTGACCACCGCCCTGGCGATCGCCACCCTTTCCTGCTCTCCTCCGGAAAGCTCATTTGGCAGTCTGCCTTTTTTATCAACAACCCCAACCTGCTCTAAAACCGCTTCAGCCATTTCTCTCTTTGTACGCCCGGGATGTACTGCTGTGGTTAAGGGCAGCATCACGTTTTCAAGGGCGGTCAGATAAGGAATCAACTGGAATTGCTGAAAAACAAAACCTAAATATTCGCGCCTGAAATCAGCCCTACGCTCACTGGAAAGGCTGTAAAGGTCAATATCATCAATTAGGATTTTCCCACTGCTGGGCGGGTTCAAGCCACCAATAATGCTTAAGAGGGTGCTTTTACCTGATCCTGATGCGCCCATAACACCAACGGCTTCCCCGCTCTTAATTTCGAAAGATACTCCGCGCAAAGCTTCAACCTGTTCTCCGCCCGGATTATATATTTTAGATAAGCTATCTGCTTCAACAAGGATGTTTTTCCCCAATTTGTTACCTCCTTCTTATATAAAACGCAATGCCTCAATGGGGTCTAAGTTTGCAGCCCTGATTGCCGGGTAAAGCGCCGCTAGTACTGCGAGCGTCATGGAACCGGCTACAACCGGCAGCATTAAGTTCCATTGCCAGCTTGCTTCGGCGGCTATCCCGGCCAGGTAAAACCCGGTAGTCAGGGCAATAAAATTACCGATCGCGAAACCAGCCAGGCCGCCGGTAAAACCACCGAACGAGGCTTCCAGCAGGATCATACGCATAATATGCGAACGTCTGAAACCGATCGATCTGAATATGCCAATCTCCCTGGTTCGTTCGCTGACGGAACTGTTCATCAGGGTCAGAACCAGGAGTATTGCCGACACAAGGGCTGCCCAGGCCAGCAGGGTGGCCATCAGGGCAAAACGCTCGATAGTTTCGCCGCGCAGCAGGGCTGCCTGACCAAGTGCCGTTACTCGGCCATTGGGCAAGGCTTCTGTTAGCTGGGCGGCAATTTCCTCCACCGGGCACTCGTTACAATAAGCGGATATTTCGATCATCGACAGTTCATTTGGCCTGCCGACCAGAGTTTGCACAACGGGCAAAGGAGCGTAAACCAGGCCATCCTCAGTCGAACCGGTTGGTTTAAAGACGGCGGTAATTTTAAAATACTCACCGTTAAGCTCAACCATATTCCCGGCTCGCAGTCCCAGTGTTTCGGCCACATCGGAACCAATTAACAGCTGATCTTTTTCCAGTTCCATATGCACCGGATCTTTTGCTTCTTCCTGCGGTCTCTCCTGATCAACTTCAGCGAATTCAAACCAGGGCTTCATCAAAAACTCCCTGTTTGATATAATTCCAACCAAAATCACCGGTTTTCCATTTAACTCTGCCGCGGAAACCATTTTTGGCGACACAACATTTATACTGTTGCCATCTGGAATTTCCCTTATTTTTGGCAAATCATCTTCCGTAATCTGCATCAGGTCAAAGAAAACTCGCGATATTTCTGCTCCCTGATAACTGAGATCAGTTCCCTCACTGCGCGGTACGATGACAATATTAGCGCCAAATTCATCAATTTGATTGCCTAGATCAAGGCGGGCGGCGCTGACAATCAGAAAGAGAGCAACAGCAATGGCTACCCCCGCTGTTTGCCCTAAAACCAACAGCAGGGTGCCAATTTTACGTTTTACCAGGTTTTGGGTAACAATTTTATAAAGATTCATGATCAGCTTCCCGTTTCATTCGTTATAGGCCCCAGATCGCTGAAAGCCCCGCCATTATAGGAAAGCCGCCGGATTGGCTGTCCTTCCTTAAGTATAACTACCTCCTGGTGGCAGCCGTAATCTTCAACTGCTGCAGTATCGGCTTCTTCTCCGAAAGTCAGCTTGTAATAAGCCAGCGCTTCCTGACCGATAGCTTCAGCCGCTAGCTGTGATTGATTCCTGGCGCAGCACGAAAAAGAAGGGGAGAATCCCAAAGTTGTGCTTTCGCCTGGGGCATCATTTATAACCGGGGTTCTGGCTGTCACAATGTTGTTAACCAATACAACCGCCATTATTAACACCGCCCCGATTAGCAGAATGATTTTCAATACATTACCTTTCCCATAATTCTTGTTTTCAGCTTGTTCGTTCTGGTCATTAATTTTGCTCATCATTTTTCTCCTATCTCCTCATTATTTTAGAGTGCCCTAATCCGCCAGCTGAGGATATTGACTAACGGAATTTTCACCAGGCCTTCTTCAACAACCGGATCCATACTCACCGGAGGATATTTTCCGCAGACCGGCGAACCGGAGATAAATTCATGCTGCTCAAGAGTGTAAGTTGTGCGGCAGGTATCACAAACCAGTGTATCGCCGGCCAACGAGAAAGTGCGGCCGCGGCAGGGTTCACACATGCTGCTGCCGGCAAATATCCGTCCCGATGGTCCGACATAAGCCATCAGCGGCACGACAAACCCTTCATCATTTTCGGCTTCAAAATATACGATGCTGTTCTGATCAACAACGTCAAGGGGAATAGTTAACCACTCGCCATCAATCGTTGCCTCTACTGTAGTCATGGAAATAAACTCACCGATATAGGAGCGTTCAGCCAGGACCTGCTCGCCGGAAACCCCGACTGCTTCGCTGCTTCCGGCCTGCTGCAGGTAGTAGCCAGAAACAAGGGCAAGCCCTGCGATTAGGACAATAACAATAATGTAAAGCAAACCCTTCCTCTGTTGCGGACGATCTGTCTGGAACTGATTTTTCTTGGCAGCGCTGTTATCGAACCTCTTACTGCCCTGATCTGGTGCGTTTTTCATTTAGAAAACCTCTCCTTTTTCTACTACACATCATAGTAGTTTGGTTTATTTTTTACCCCCGCAGTAAAAGATCAGCCCGGGGGTTAAGCTAACAAAGCAGACCGAAATAAATAAGCGAGAAAGCAAGAATAAACAGCAGGAAAGAACTTATAACCAGAGGGCTTAAAGCTTTAGAGCGCCCTTCATTGCTGATATAAGTCAAAACCCGCTTTTCCATGGCACCCTGATCAGCAGAAAACGAGCTGGATAATCCAATGCCTAAGGGTTTATAGACAGCTAGTTTTTTCCACACTTTTAGCAGGACAGCGGCAACTTCCTCTTTTTCAAAACCGGTCAGCTGGGCGGCCTTGCGATCACATATTCTTTCAGTTTCATAATTGATTTGTTTAAGCAGGACCGTGCTGATCGGGTTAAAAATTACTACATCTCTCATCAGATTTATCAGCCAGCTTTTAATATTATCTTTACGCTTAACATGTACCAATTCGTGACTGATTAAGAAATCAAGTTCCACCCCGCTGAGGGTGGTAACCAGTCTATGATTTAACACAATTACCGGTTTGAACAGGCCGGCGGTAAAAGCGGCAAACCCTTTTCTGTCAGTGTAAATCAGGTCAGGTTCGGCAATGTTTAAATCTTTGGAACGGTATTTGAGGATCTCTGATACTTTTTCAGTCAACTCTAAGTGCGGGTCGACCGCACTTGCAGCAATCCTTTTGATCAGCAGAGCAGCCGAAGCAGCTTTAAGCACTCCGGCGGTAACCGCTATGCCGATTAGCGGGCCGGTAAACTTGAGGGCATAATCAGAAATGAGGCAGAGGATGTGCAAGTATTGCGAAGTTGCGCCGAAAAAGAAATGGCCGCCTTCACACTGCTTAAGAAAAATGGTGTGGTAAGCGATGAAACCGATCAGCGGCATACTGAGCGCCAGAATAAAAGCGAGTCGTCTTTGTCCCGGATCTTTAACGGAGAAAAGACGCAATCCAACCAGGACCACTGGATAAATGAGCAGGTAGCCAAAGACTGTATAGATCAGGAAAGTGTGCAGCTCAGCCCAGATTGCTGTCATCGTTGTTCTCCTTTAAAACCTTAAGCATTTTTTCCAGTTTTTCGATCGCTTCAAGATCTTTATGGCCAACACGGCTGATAAAACTGGCTACTGCCGCTTCGCTGAAATCTGAAAGCAGGTCGTCAATAACATTATCGACCATTTGGGCTGTAAAATCTTCTCTCGATATAACCGGGCTAAAAAGAAAGGCATTGCCTTCTTTGCGCTTGGTTAAAACTCCTTTACCAGCCAGACGTCCCATGATCGTCATTACGGTTGTATAAGCGATCTCTCGCGTGGCGGCCAGGGTTTCATAAACATCGCGCACGCTGACTTCAGTATTTTTTAGCCAAATAACTTCCATAACATCGCTCTCAAGACTGCCAAGCACCTTTTCAAGTCCCGGCTTGCCTGTTCGATAACCGCAAAAAATCTTTTTGATCAACGCTTTCGACCCTTTGCCCTTTCAAATGATAGCAATATTATAGACTAACTTTCTACTACATGCAATAGTAGAATAAAAATATCTCTAAACATATTACTATAAAGTATATATGAATTATAGACATTAACCGGAAATAAATGCTGCTGCATCTCTCGAATACAGCAGCATTAAAACATTCTGATCATAAAAAGCAACTTAACTGTTGAACATTATAAACTGTATCTAGATTGGCCCGGTTAATCCCGCTGACTCATGTTACTTAACAGCTTCGAGTTTATAGACTCCGCCTTCGATGCGCAAAGCCTTGCCTTCGATGATTGCCGTTGTCACTTTTTCACGGGCAGAGACCAGAATCCTCTGCAAAGTGCTCTGGGCAACGCCCATGCGGGCGGCGCAATCATGTTGTTCAAGCTTCTCAATATCTTTTAAGCGCATTGCTTCGAACTCATCAACCGTCAGAATTATTTCCTTCAGTTGCGCCTTGGGTATACCGCTTGGCTTGAAATAGTCATAGCGGGGCATCTCACTTACTCGACGTGGTTTTTGGGGACGCGGCATTTTAAGCACCTCTTGTTAGCTAGTTTTGTCTGCCTTATTGCCATACATCTTAACAAATAAACTATATAAAGACAACTACTTTAGTAGATAATCTGTTATTAACTTTTCAACCTAATAAATGCTATCCTTCTTTATGATAGCAGCCCTGTAATTTTAACTATATTCATATCATAAGCCAAAAAATCATTACCAATTTGCATACTTACCTAATTTAATTATAGATCAACATAGTCCGAAGATCAAACCAGTTAAAACCAAGGGCCATTTCAGCAGCGGCAACAACCAGAAAGAGAAAAAGACAAACAAAAAAAGACCAGCTAGGCCAGCCGGCAGGCATCCAGCCAGTCCTGCTTTTAAGAAGCGGATCGCTGGCGCTGTTCCGGTTAAGCAGTCTCAGCCCGATTATCATACCGACTAAACCGATGGCCAGAAAAGGAGATAAGGCCAGATAGGTCTGCACCTCAAAATTGGCCGGTGCCGCATCGACACTGCCAACCAGGTAAAGATAGGTGGCTGCAAAAAAGTTATTAAGCATATGATAGATGATTCCACCCCAGAGCGATCCGGTTTTGATCACGATCACCGCCATCATAACCCCCAGTATAAAAGTGCTGATCAGGCTGAGCAGCGAACCGTGAAGCAGAGCAAACAGCAGGGAACTAAAGATAATAGCCGGCACCAGGCCATGCTTTTCAAGTGATGGCATAATTGTGCCCCGAAATAGTATTTCTTCACAAATGCCTGCGAACACACACAAAACAACGAGATAGCCAAGATACTGCTGCCAGGTGGCTGGCGGTTCAATAACCACCAGCGGCTCGAATCCATACCTGACTAAACCGCCAACTATTACTGCCGCAATAAAAATATTGATCAGCCACAAAGCAGCAGCCAGGATCATAATCGCCGGTAAAAACTCTTTATTTAAAGGCTTGAAGCGGGCAAAAGTAACCTGATCCAATTGGTAGCGACGCAAGTAAATGAGCGCAGGAAGCAGGATGATCAGCACCTGGGTGGCAATCATGCCATACTCAAAATGGAGCCCCTGAAAATAGGACCCAACCAGGATTAAGGTGACAAATACAACCAGGTAAAGGCGCAGCGCTGAAGACAGCCCCGGTTCTCTGTCCGGGTTAAGGCTGGTGCCCGGAGAATTTCGCTGATCAGTTTTTAGTTCATCCACAACTTCTACCCTCCACTACTACAGCTCCATTTTTAATGACCATATCAACCAGGTTTGTACCATAGCGGTACGCCAGATAGTCATAGTTCGGAGCATCGAAAACCACCAGGTCTGCAGTTTTGCCCTTTTCAAGACTGCCAACCGAAGCAGCCCTCCCTAAGGCATGAGCGGCATTGATCGTAATGGCGTTAATCACTTCCGCCGGGGTCATGCGCAGGTAAAGACAGGCAATGTTAATAACCAGCTGTAAATTGTTGTTTGGCGAGCTGCCCGGATTAAAATCGGTAGCCAGGGCAACCGGCACCCCTGCTTCGATCATTTTGCGGGCCGGGGCATAATGATCTTCCCGCAGGTAAAAAGTTGTACCGGGCAGGAGAACAGCAATAACCCCTGCTTCCGCCATTTTTTCTATCCCGCGGTCGGAAACAACCAGCAGGTGGTCGGCTGATACAGCGCCCATTTCCGCTGCCAGCTCCGCCCCGCCCAGCGGAACTATCTCATCGGCATGCAGTTTAAGCTGCAGACCGGCCTTTCGTGCTGCTTCCAGCAGGCGGCGTGACTGTTCGACTGAAAATACTCCTTCTTCACAAAAAACATCGCAATAACAGGCCAGCTTTTCTTCGACTACCCTGGGCAGCATTTCTCCGATCACCAGGTCAAGATAGCGATCAGGATCGCCTTTATATTCTTTCGGTACAGCATGAGCGCCAAGAAAAGTGGGGATCAGATCTACCGGCTGTGCGGCATCTACAGCTCGCACCGCACGAAGGGTTTTCAGCTCAGCTTCGGTCGTTAAGCCGTAACCGCTTTTGGCTTCTGCCGTTGTGGTGCCCTGATTAAGCATCTGATGGCAGTACTTAAGCCCCCGGTCAACCAGCTCCTCTTCCGAGGCAGCACGGGTCGCTTCAACGCTGCTCAGGATTCCTCCACCCCGGGCCAGGATTTCCAGGTAGGGGACACCCTGCAGTTTTAAGGCCAGTTCGTGCTCGCGCGAACCGCCAAAGACTACATGAGTATGGGGATCTACCAGGCCGGGCAGCACAATTTTGCCGGCAGCATCGATTATCCTTGTCTTTTCATCTGTCTTAACCTGCTCCAGCACCGCTGCTGTTGGACCAACAGCAGTAATCTTTTGACCACTGACGGCAACCGCCCCGTTTTCAATCGCCTGAATCCGGTTTAATTCATCGCCCTGCAGTGGTCTTTCTGAGCCGTCATTCGAGGTAACCACCTGGGCTGCATTCCTGATTAGTAAATCAACTGTCATCTAAATATTCTCCTCAGCTGAAAGCTTTGTTGACCAAATATTTTACTAATTCCTCGTCGGCCAGGTAAGGCAGGGTCAGTTGATCGGTTCCTGAATTTTCTTTGTTATAATCGATTACCGTCGCAATTGAATTCTCGTTCCGAGCCCAAGCCCGGCGGGCTACACCACCCATCACATCCCAGGGCATGGCCATACCCAGGATCCGGTCGACCTTTTCGCTGCCGTCCAGGACCATCCCGAAACCACCGTTGATCGCTTTGCCAATCCCAACCCCGCCTCCATTGTGCAGGGCTACCAGGCTCATACCGCGAGCAGCGTTTCCGGCAAAGCACTGCACGGCCATATCAGCCATCACATTGCTGCCATCTTTAATATTTGCTGTTTCGCGGAAGGGCGAATCTGTACCGCTCACATCATGATGATCGCGGCCGAGCATAATCGGGCCGACCTCTTTATTGCGCACCATGGCATTAAATTTAAGGGCTATCGCCGTCCGCCCCCCGGCGTCCTGGTAAAGAATCCGGGCCTGGGTTCCGACCACCAGCCTGTTTTTCTCGGCGTCTCTTATCCAGACATAGTTGTCCCGGTCCTGGCCACGGCGGTCCGGATCAATACAATCCATTGCTGCCTGGTCTGTTTTTCGCAAATCAGCGGGGTTGCCGCTCAGGCAAACCCAGCGAAATGGCCCGTACCCGTAGTCAAAGAGCTGCGGACCCATAATATCTTCCACGTAAGAGGGGTAAATAAAACCATCTTTATCGTCAACGCCGTTGCGGGAAACCTCCCTGACCCCGGCATCAAATACCGCTTTTAAAAATGAGTTTCCATAATCAAAGAAGTAGGTGCCCTGATCAACCAGGCGCCTGACAGCCTCAAAATGAACACGCAGGGAAAGATTGACCCGGCGGTTGAATTCGGCCCGGTCTTTTTGCAAAAGCGCCGTGCGTTCTTCGAAGGTCAGCCCCTGGGGACAATAACCCCCGTCATAAGGGGCATGGCAGGAAGTTTGATCCGAAAGCAGATCAATTTTAAGATTTTCATCCGCTGCATAGGTGAGCAGGTCAACAATATTGCCATGGTAAGCTATAGAGAGTGGTTTTCGGGCTTGCTGTGCTTCCCGGGCCAGCTTGAAGGCCTCCTTCGGATCAGCAGTCACCATATTGACCCACCCCTGATCGTGCCTGGTCTTGATGCGCGAATAATCCACCTCGGCAATAATACCAACACCACCGGCGATCTCAACTGCTTTGGGTTGAGCCCCGCTCATTCCACCCAGACCGGAGGAAACAAAAAGCACTCCTTTTAAATCCTGATCATCGGCAATGCCAAGTTTAAGCCTTCCGGCGTTAAGGATGGTATTAAAAGTGCCATGCACTATTCCCTGCGGCCCGATATACATCCACCCGCCGGCTGTCATCTGGCCGTAATTGGCGACGCCCATCTGTTCGGCTATGTTCCAGTCGGTGGGGTTGTCATAGAGGCCAACCATCAGGGCATTGGTGATAATCACCCGCGGCGCGTCGGGTTTGGAACGGAAAAGGCCCAGCGGATGCCCTGACTCAACGACCAGGGTTTGCTGCTCGGTCAACACCTCTAAATACTTTTTAATCAGGCGATACTGCATCCAGTTTTGGCAAACCCGCCCGGTTTCACCGTAGGTGACCAGTTCATAGGGATAAAGGGCAACATCGAAGTCAAGGTTATTATCAATCATCACCTGAAAAGCCTTGCCTTCCAAACAGTTTCCCTGATAGTGATCAACCGGTTTCGCTTTAATATTGCCTGCCGGGCGATAGCGGTAACCGTAGATCCTGCCCCGGGTTATGAGCTCATCTAAGAATTCCGGCGCCATCTTATTGTGCAGTTCTTCAGGAATATAACGCAGAGCATTTTTAAGAGCAGTTTCTGTCTGATTCCGGGAGAGGGTAAAATTACGGGCCGGAGCCCGGCGGATACCGGGTTCAAATGGTGCTAAATCATAATAATCTTTATCCAGTTTAACGACCATCGCCTCGTCTATCTGTTTGTTGCCCATATCATCACGCCCTCTTTGCCATAATGTTCTCCGAACATTATAACGGTTATCATTTTTTTAGGAAAGGGACTTACCTTTAAAACCGCTATGTGATAGAATTTCCCGGTTGGCTTAAATAACCCAGGAGATGATTGATATGCAAATCGGACTGGTCGGGATGCCCGGATCCGGAAAAACAACATTGTTTAACCTGCTTACCGGAAGCAATCACCCTGTTGGTCTCAGTGGCGCCGACGAAATTCATTTCGGCAGCTCTGTGGTGCCCGATCCGCGTATCGATCATCTGGCAACCCTATATAAACCGAAGAAAATTACTTATGCCCGCATTGATTTTAAAGACATCCCCGGAGCCAGGATGGATGACAGCAAAGCCCGCGCTGCTCGATTACTGGAAGAAGCCCGCAGCGCCGATGCACTGGTTCAGGTCCTGAAAGTGTTCAGTGAGGATGAAGATTCCGCAAGCACTGAAGAGTATCGTCCTTATCAAGCACTATCCGGTTTTGGCACAGAACTGCTGCTGGCAGATATTGATTTTCTGGAAAAACGGATTGAGCGTCTTGAAACCAACATTAAGAGCAAAAAAGAAAGCGCGCTCCAGGTGCCGGTATACAAAAAACTACTCACTGCTTTGGAAAATGAACAGCCGGTCAGTTCGGTTAATCTGACCGAAAGTGAAAAAGAGCTGTTCAAGGGGCAGGTATTTTTAACGGAAAAACCGCTCTTCCTGGTGATCAATCTAGACGAAAAGCAGCTTAGTCACGGAGACTATCCTGATCGCGACAAAATAACCGCTTATGTGAAAGAACGCAACATGATCTATGTAGAAGTCAGCGCCCGCATTGAAGCAGAAATAAGCAGGCTTGAAGCAAAAGAACGGGCGGCCTTTATGGAAGACTTAAATCTTCATGAATCAGGATTACAAAGGCTGGCCAGGGCTGCCTATAAAAAGTTAAACCTGGTTTCATTTTTCACCGTTGGCGAAGATGAGGTGCGGGCCTGGACCGTAAAAAAAGGCTCGACCGCCCGCAAAGCTGCCGGTAAGATCCATTCCGACATCGAACGCGGTTTTATCAGGGCTGAAATATTTCACTATGACCATCTCGCTGAACTTGGCAACGCTGCCAGAGTGCGCGAAGCCGGGCACTTCCGCCTCGAAGGCAAAGATTATCTTATCCGGGATGGCGATATCATCAATTTCCGCTTCAATGTCTAGGCCTGTCCATTATAAAGCACAATTGATATTAGTAGTTTTGCTGCCTTTAAGTATTTTTGTGCTGTCAGCATCATTGAAATAGCGTTTGGCAATCAGATCCTGAACCAGGCGGGGAAGCGGACGATCAGAACGTCGCAGTACTTCACTGATCGGCATTGGTTCCTTTGATGCAGATCCGGCTCCCGGCCAGTGACGACAAAAAAGAGGATACTCTACCGCCGCACTCGTATTTACTTTTAAAGCTCCGATCGCCGTTTTAAACCCGGCGTTGAGGAATGCTGCCGAATGGGAATCCCCGTAGCAGCAGAGGTTATAGACCAACCTTAACTTTTCAGCGTCAACAGCGCCCTTAATTTCTTTTCCCATTTCAACAGCTGATACCCAGCGGTCAAAAAAGCGGACCCTTCCAGCTTCGCCATGCAGCTGAAAGAAAAGGTCCACCGCTTCGATCCCTCGCTTACTACCGAGCTTATTTAACTGCACCAGGAAACCAGGCCAGGTTACCTGCTTATCCCTGAGGGTACTGATTTCCCGATAATGCGCACCCAAAAAACGCCTGGCCAGATCGATTCCGGCCAGTTCAATAAATTCATAAAGCCGCCTGAACCGGCTGTCGCCATGCTCGGCCAGGCAGTTAACCACCAGCAAGACCCTTTGGTCCCTTGTAATCACCATGCTTCGAACCCCTCAATTAAAGACTATCCATTAACTAACAAATATATTGCTCAACGCTGAATTTTTAAAGTTCAATGACAGCCATAAAAACTTAAACAAAAGCCGGTCATAAGCTGTAATTGGATCAGAAGATCAACTTCCCAGCAGCTTCCGGTAGTAGCGTGAATAGAGCGCTCCAACCGGGTTGTGGGCCAAAACCCGATCTTTGACAATTAATGCGGTCAGAGGAGCCTTGGAGTACTTGTTAAATAAAATATCATGCCCGACGCAGAGTCCAACAGTTATGTTGAGCTCTGTGCCGCACTCTTCCAGCTTTTTGGCCTGGTATATGGGATTGCACATTACTTCTTCCTGATGATCATTTATTTTTTTCAGGCTTAATTCGTCTTTTGAAACAGCACAGATTTTGCAGCAAACACTGCTAACCTCGAAATCTTTGCGGAGGTAAGAGCATAGCACTGCAGCCTCTTCCCTCAAGCCGATACAAAAGGCAACCCCCAGATGCCGGTAGCCCATTTCCCGGCTGAACAGGATCAACTCTTCTACCCGGTTTTTCTGCATATAGTATTTACCTTCGATATAGGAAGCCGCCTGGTGGATTCTTTTATCCACGTCGCTATAAAGCCCGGCTGAATTGTCGTCGCTCGATAAGCAGCTTTCGCCCTGATAGCAACTGTTATCCTTGCAGAGATCACATTTCATCCTGCACACTCTCCTCCGGTTGACCGGTCTAAAAGTCGATTACTTTCGGATGCTGATTGATTCGCGGGTAAATATACTGGGGCTGCGGCGGCATAGAATTGTAAACCCGGCTGATTTCAACCATCCCGCAGGGGAAGATACTTCGCGCCCTGGTATAAGCGCCTTTAACCAGGACCGACTCCATTTTCAGGTTGACAAAAAGCACCGCTGCCTGAGCCTGATCCGGAATACCTCTAAGTTCATTCCCGTAAGGACTCATGGAAAAGATAACTCTGTCCCGACCGGCATTGACCGCCTGAATAGCCGGAATGATTACGGGGAATCCTTCATCGTCAAGATAGGAGATGAATTTCAATCCGTCAATCTGGCTGAACAGCGCTTTACTTGTATCATTTAGAATTTCTTTACTGCTTGATGATTTAAAAGGCTGAACTAATCTGGTCTTTAGGGCTCCGCCAATAATCTGCCCCATGGTCAGCTTTTCTTTCGCCGTAATATCGATCATTTTAAAGTAGTGGATCGCGCCAAAGCCAAAATAGGAATTGTAACGGAACATCGGTTTTTTATTATAAAGTTCATACTCGGGGCCGCTGCCGAGCGTTTTTTCATAGACAGCCCGGCCCCGCCAAATTTCCATCGCCGGTGAAAAGATGAGGAACCCGACATTATTGCGTTCCCTGAAAAATTGTTTACTCAAACCGGCGCAGAATTGTCCGGCCGTCAAACCGTCACTGCCAAAAGGTTGAATTGATGAAATAAAGGTCAGATGCGGAGAGCCTTCGCTATCAACTGTCGCCAGCAACCCGATCTTACTGTCGGAACACATTATTTCCCTGTCCTGATCATTGATCACCCTGATCAC
Source organism: uncultured Syntrophomonadaceae bacterium (assembly GCA_964436815.1). Lineage (GTDB taxonomy): Bacteria > Bacillota > Dethiobacteria > DTU022 > DTU022 > UBA993. Next base: position 17,050 of record CAYTER010000026.1, on the reverse strand, counting down.
CGCTTTCTTTCCTCTCCGGGGCAGCCGATCCGGTCCACTGGACTAAAATCTGGCTGTCTCCCAGGTTTTCACGGGCAATATCCACTAGTGAATCAAGCTTTCTCCTGCTGAGCAGGGGAACCCCACTGTAAAGCCATTCGCGGTTAAGCATGCGGTACTTGTTTTCACAAAGATTATTGAACGCGCACAACTCCCAGCGCTCGATCAGATTGTTTGCATTATTGCCCAGCCAACGGCCGAGTTCGGCGATATTCTCCGGCGAGTCGGTTGCCCCCGGAATCAGCGGGGTTCTAATCCAAATCTTAGTGACGCTTTTGGGGGCCGCGTCAAGGACTGCCAGCAGGTTTGAAAAAATTATTTCATTGCCGCCCCCGGTTAATTTACGATGCACTTCGCTCTGATAATGTTTTAAGTCGTAGAGCAGAATATCGGTAAATTCAAGGGCAGCAAGCAACGATTCACAGGGAACCAGGCCGGCTGTGTCCAGTGCAGTATTTAAACCTTCACGCCTGATATTTTCAAGCAGCCAGAGAACCGCTTCCGTCTGGATCAGCGGTTCGCCGCCCGATATGGTAATCCCGCCTTGTTCGCCGAAATAGACCCTGTCTTTGAGCAGCTCCTGCAGCAGTTCTTCCCCGGTCCACAGCTCACCCTTGACCTGCAGCGCTCCGGAAGGACAGGCATCAACACAGGCAAAACATAAAGTGCAGCTACTACCGTCAATCCTGATCCGCTCTGCTTCGTGAATTAATGCTCCGCTTTCACAGATCCCCCGGCAGGTATCACAACCGATGCAGCGATGGCTGCTCCACTGGACTACCGGCCGGGGATCAATGCTTTCCGGGTTGTGGCACCAGTCACAGCGCAGGCTGCAACCCTTCAGAAAAAGGGTGGTTCGCAAGCCCGGGCCATCTTCGGTTGACATTCGCTGAATATCTAAAACAGTAACCGGTTTTTCTAAAAGCATTTATGACTTTCCCTGGCAATGATTTCATCCTGCAGTTCCCGGCCGATTGAGGCAAAATAGGCGTTATAGCCGGTTACCCTGACCAAAAGGTTCCGGTAATTTTCCGGATGGGCCTGGGCGTCGCGCAGCATATCGGCATCGATTATGTTAACCTGCAGGGCGGTTCCGCCGTTTTCAGCATACCCTCTCAGAAACGCTTTAAGTTTTTCTTTATGTTCCGGGCTCCTGACCAGGGCCGGGTTAAGGGTAATGGTATGGGAGGCACCGTTTGGCAGGCTGTTGAGGTAGGTAAGGTAGTCCCCTCCTTCAACGTGGCCACCCAGCACTTTACCAACCGAATTGGCATTAGCAGTTGGCCCCTTGATATCAGCCCCGTTAACCGGACAGATGGCGTTGGATAAAAATTGCCCCTTTTTGCGGCCATCCGGGCTGGCCGGTAAAATATACCCCGAAGAGATCCAGTAATTCCAGCTGAGCATACCGGGCCTGAACTGTGCCCCGGTTGATCTGGTTTTATAACGCCAGGTTTCTTCAGTCCAACTGTTCATCACCCGCAGCGCCAGCTGATCAGCTTCTTGATCATCACGGCCATATTTGGGCGCGCGGTGCAGAGCGGCAGCCTGCAGTTTTTCGAACCCTTCCCAGTTAGCCTTAAGCGCCCGGATCAACTCTTCCATGGTGCAAAAGCGCTGATCAAAAACAAGGTATTTAATGGCCAGCAGCGAATCAACGGTCGTGGCAAAGGTGACCGCCTCGATGGTGATAAATTTCAGTTCTGCTCCACCCTGGGTGATATCAAGCCCCTTTTCGGCGCAGCCCCTGACCAGGGTTGACAGGTACGGGGTGGGTGAAAACTCGGCCCTCACGGCATCCATATCATCGTATAGACTGACCATTTTCCCCACAATATAGGCAATCTGTTTTTCGAATGCCTGGTAAAATTTTTCAAAATCAGTAAAAGTTGATGGATCGCCGGTTTTCGGAGCATCAGCAGTCGCGCGGTAAGGTTTGCCCCACAGGCTGTCGGTGTATACCTGCAGTTCACTTCCCCCTCCCAGGGTCAGCTCCACCGCCTTATAGAGGTTTAAATTGCAGTCCACCGTGGCTGAGCGATCATTGCCACACATCGTATTCTCGAGGCAGCCGACAGCAGCATAATCATGGACGTTATCTTCGTTAATCAAGTCCTGGCAGCCGGCTTTTTCAGCCTGGCGCAACAGCCCGGCCATTGACCGTTCATCAAAATTTATTAAAAACGGCGCTCCCTGGCTGTGGGCGATCATCTCCACCACCTGATCGAGCAGTTCATCGGGGGAATTACGGTGGAGACGCACGTTCGGCTTCGGCTCCAGGATCGGATTCATCTCGTCAATAACTTCAAGCAGCACATAGGTCAGTTCGTTGGTCAGGTCAACACCGTCTTTACCCATTCCGGAAAGATTAAAAAGTTGACCGTAACCGGCAGTTATACCCTGATTACAGCCGGTTCTAATCATGGCGTCATAAGCGGTATTGCAGTGAATCCAAAAACATTTGAGGATCTCCTTGCCAAACTCAACATCCATTCCCTCGGCCATCGATTTATGCCAGTAGGGCAAAAGGTATTGATCAAGCCGGCCGAACGATACTCCAGGTCCGGGATAGTTTTCGTCAGCCATCACCAACATGTGAGTCAGCCAGAGCGACTGCACAGCCTGCCAGAAGTTTTCTGCCGGCTCCCAGGGAACAACCTTAAGATTCTCAGCCATCTGCAGCAGCTCTGCTTTACGCCCTGCATCGCTTTCTGCTTCCGCCAGGGCCAGGCATTCTGCGCTATATTTAGCGGCCAGTTCCTTAGGCATCAGGCAGGCTTCGATCATCGCTCTTAAGTTTGAACCTTTCTGCCCCAGCTTTTCCGACTCACTCAGCGCCTCGTACAGCTCGCCAAAATAGCGATGGAGTTCTTTAAAACCGCTCTTCAAAATTCGCGGGTAATCAGCGATCAAATGGCCGGAAGTCGGGCCGCAGTTGCCAAAACCCTTGTCTTTAAAGGCAAACAACCGGTCGCGTAAAGCCCCCTTTGCCAGGGTCAGCCGGTGATGTTTTTTCAGTTCGGCGGAAGTCCAGCATTTTGAACAGACTATATTAAAACGGCTGCCGGCCAACAGATCGCCGGGAAGAATTTCAACCGGCACGCCCTCGAGCATAGCCGTCTTCGTGAATAGTGCTTTTCGTTCTGCAAGCCCTTTACGATAAAAATCATCCGGCATGTCCAGGGTTACAGCATTCTGATTAAAAGCCTTGTTGAAAGTGTTAAAGAAGGAGTATACTTCCGGAACAATATAAAAATTCATCTCTTCAAAAAGCCAGTCGTTTTTAACTCCGGTGGTAAAAGCTAAAAATTCATTATTCCAGCTACGTTCCGTGCCCCTGAAATAATAATCATAGAGCCATTTGATTCGCGGAGAAAGGTTGTACGGCTCTTTTACCTTTGGCACTTTAACCACTCCCGTCATCGATCACTTAAGAATAATTAACTTTGCCCCTATTATACACCCCTGGCCCTGATTTTCCCTGCCCCAATCTAATAAGTTAACAAGTTAGCATGCAGTGAACCTTCTTTGATCTTTTTGCTATAATGCTAATATGTACAGGCCTGAAAGAAATTAGCGGAGGGTGAAGTGTGGCCAAGAAGAAACAGAAAACTGATCCGGGCAATGAACAAAAACAAAAGAGTTCGCCGGGCAAAAACCGGAACATAATTATATTGCTCCTGTTTATGCTGCTGGCAGGGGCTGTCGCAGCAGTTTTGATCACCGGCACTTTTCGCAAAGCACAAAAACAAAGTGAGGGAGAAATCTACATGAATGTAACTAAACCGGTAGCAACAATCGAAATGGAAAATGGCGGTGTTATCAAGGTTGAACTTGATCCGGTAAGCGCACCGAACACCGTCCGAAATTTTGTAACCCTGGCCAGCAGCGGCTATTACGACGGGTTAATTTTTCACCGCGTCATCCCCGGCTTTATGATCCAGGGCGGATGCCCTCAGGGTCAGGGAACAGGTGGCCCCGGTTATACGATTAAGGGCGAATTTGCCAGCAATAATCATGATAATCCAATCCTGCACCAGCGAGGGGTTATATCAATGGCACGTTCACAGCATCCTAATTCAGCCGGCTCGCAATTCTTCATCATGGCCGCAGACGCTACCCACCTTGACGGCCAATATGCCGCTTTCGGCCAGGTCATTGAAGGCCTTGACGTTGTTGATGGGATTGTCAGTGTCAGACGCGATCAAATGGATAAACCGCTTGAGGAACAACGGATCAAGACAATCACTGTTGAAACATTCGGCACCGAGTATGAACCGCCTGATAAAATGTAATGTGCCAAATCATTCATAAAAAAATTGCATTTGATTTATTTTTGAAATAAGAGCGTGATCAGCGGCTCTTATTTCGCTTTTATTGACAAAGATTTCGGCAAGTCACTGCCGGTAAAACCTTTTACTAACCATATATTTTGCCTGTTAAAAAAAATTAACAATTAAAAAGTTGAAATAGGCGCGGCTATCGGCTAAAATAGCAAAGTTAGTGTAAACACAATTTGTACTATACGTCGAATATCAGAAAGGGTGCCCTATGACCGATAAAAATTCGATTACTACAGTTACTGACAGCATGCTGCCGCGCATCAGGCAGGCTGCGCATGGTTCGAAAAGCGTTACCTTTGTCGGCTCGGCCGCCGG
>CAYTER010000026.1:0-12253 GCA_964436815.1 uncultured Syntrophomonadaceae bacterium | reverse complement strand
GTAATGCTGCCCCACCGGGCGATCTGCGCCAATATTGACGCCATGGACGAAGTGGTAGTTCTTGATCCCGAAAACGATGTCCTGGTGTCCTGGCTTCCCCTTTATCACGATATGGGTTTAATCGGGGTGCTGGCCACCTGTATGATCAAAGGAATTAATCTAGTGCTTGCCGCACCGCAGGATTTTCTCTCCAACCCTGCTAACTGGATGCGCTGGCTGAGCGATTATAAGGGAACCATTACCGCCGGACCAAATTTCTCTTATGTGCTGGCCACCCGCGCCCTGCGGCGGATGACCGATACTGGGGAAAAGCTTGACTTAAGCCCGGTGCGCATGGCCCTTAGCGGTGCGGAGCCGATTGACCCGGAAGCCTTTGAAAAATTTATTACTGCAGCCGGCAAGCACGGCTTTAGGCCGGGTGCCGAGTTTTGCGCCTTCGGCATGGCTGAAGTAACCATTGCCGGAACTTTTCCACCGGTTATGCGGGGCATGATTTGTGACCAAGTTAACCGGGATGCTCTCGAAACAGAAAAAATTGCCCGCCCCGTTGAAAGCGATTCAGAACCGGTCCGGCGATTACCGCTGCTCGGGTATCCGGTTCCCTGCCTTAAAATGCGCATCTGTGATCCGCAAAGCGGCAAGGTGCTTGAGGAAAGACAGGTTGGTGAACTGCAGATTTCCGGAGCTTCCGTTACCAGCGGTTACTACAAACGCCCCGAATTATCTGAAACGCTGTTAAAAGACGGCTGGCTGCGCACCGGCGATCTCGGCTATTTTGTAACTCCTCCCGGCGGAGATCGGGCTGAGTTGGTCATCTGTGGCCGCCTGAAAGATGTGATCATCATCGCCGGCCGTAATATCTATCCGGAAGATATTGAAAGGGCTTCCGGCGCTGTTGAAGGGGTGCGCCCCGGGAATGTAATTGCTTTCGGGATCGATAGCAGCAAGGGCAAGGAAGCAGTTATTGTTGTAGCAGAGGTAAAAGGCAGTGATTTTGAAGATATTAAAAAGAAAATCCGCTACCGGACGCTCAGTGTCTGCGGAGTTCCACCAAAAGAAGTCGTCCTGATCAAGCCCGGCACCTTACCAAAAACCAGCTCAGGAAAACTGCAGCGCTCAATGTGTAAACAGCAATATCTCGAAAAACTGCTGCAGGTTGCCAACGAATAGAAACAAATTATATCCCCCCACATAAATAAACGACACTTGCCTCTTCTAATTATTTTAGGAGAGGTAAGTGTCAATAGGTTGTCTATATAATTTCATCCAGATAAATTTAATTTCTCTAGTTCATCAAACCACTTCATAAGTTCTATAGATTCATCTTCGGTCTCCGCACCCTTACCTACAGTTTTCATATATTGAATATCGAGTTTATTTTTATGAAGAGCAAGCATTTGCATACCCCACTCTTTTGAAATATCTTCCTCCCAGTATAAATAAGCTCGTAACCTATCCATAATAATATCTTCATAAGATATGACATAAACGTAAAGGTCATCGGCATCATCAACTAACACTTTGTTTATTATTTCTGTTGACCCAGCAAGCTTTTCACCGGGAAATTCAATGACAATTTCATTTTTTCTGTGGATAAAATTCTGATTCCCTTTACAAAAGCCAAGCTTTAATAATAATTTACTTACTTTTTCATTCTCATCAACTACAAAATCAATATCCCGGGTTGTATAATTTTCATCAGTATAAATAGCCACAGAAAAACCACCGACAATTATTGGTCGAACCTGCTCACCTTCAAGCAGCTTCGTAATAACAGCGGCGGTTATCAGCATTGCGTTAAATTTATTATTCGGGTCAAGTTTATCAAGCTTACGAAGAGCCTATTTCAGATCAAATGCACACATTATTTCCTCGAAAAGGATTTTAGAATTTCGGCCTCTTCCTGGTTTCTTGGCCTCTTACGCCCGGGATGATAATCAGGATTTGAGCTCATGTAAACACTAATCTGCTTTTTAACTCTATTTCCAGCAGGCGACTTACAAACTCCCTGAATGTCTTTTAATCTGATTTCACGCATATATATCACCTTGAATAAAAAACTTTTCGGCAGATTGCCAAAACATTGAAAACCATTTCTTCCTACCCGATTGAATCTATTATACCATATTCATCGATTGCTAAAACGTAAAATCAAACTCTCTTAACCATAAGGGTTAAGGTGATTTTATTTCAATTTCTCAATTCTACAGAGGCAGTCGTAGTAGGCTGCCTGGTTGCCAAAATCGGTCAGCCGATCGGGGGTTAGCTTATTGCCTGCCGCTCCGCTGCCTTCCCACCAGCCCTGGTAAACCATCACCGCTCCCGGAGGCACCCGGTCAGAAACTTCAAGATTCAGTTGAATCTGCCCCCTAATTGAAGAAACAACAACCGGCTCACCACCGGCGAGCCTCTCTTCTTCCGCCGTCTGCGGGTGAACATAGGCTTTCGGCTCCAGACCAACGTCAGGTAGCATATGGGTCGCATGGATTGATTCGCGCCGGTGAGGGGTTAAAAACCAGTAGCGGTAGCCGTCTGCAATCATTTTTTGGCTGCTTAACTCAACCGGTTCTAAGTATGCGGGAAGACCACCGACACCGTCACGCTCAGCCTGTGCGGAGAAAAAATTGTAGCGGCCGTCAGCCGTCTCAAAATGGCGATCTTGCCAGGGAATATCACCTCCGCCAGGCAGCGGAAGAGTTCCCTCTTCCCTTATTTTTCTTAAGGTGATCCCGGTAGCATCTGTCAGCGGTTTGATAGCCCGTTCAAGCAGATTATCCACCTGCGGATCGGTCGGGTAACCCTCAAGCCCAAGCCTGCCGGCAATTTCCGCAAAAAATTCATATTCCGGCCGGCACTCTCCCGGTGCTTCCAAGACTTTTTCGCCATAAACCAGGTAATGGTGGCTCATAGAATTGAAATACAGATCTTCAGCCTCCAGGAAATTTGTCGCCGGCAACACCAAATCGGAAGCTGCAGCAGTATCAGTCATAAAATGTTCGGCCGTAACAATAAAAGGCACTTTTGCCATCGCCTGCCGCAGGTACGTGCTGTCGCCAACCTGGGTCAGCGGATTGGAGCGGCTGATGTATAAAAAAGCAATCGGGGGATCGGTTAAATTCTGCAGGGTGGCGGCCAGCTGCGGCTTGGGATAATGGCGAAACCGGGGCTTAAGATCTGCACCGCTCAAAAAATCGTGATCGATATAGCGGGTTACCCTGAAATTGGCATAACTGGCCCCTCCACCCGGAACGCCGATATTGCCGCACAGGGCAGCCAGGGCGTCGATCGCCCTGATCGTATTCCCGCCGTTGCTGTGCCTTTGCAAACCAATACCCAGCAGGATGGCTGCCGGTTTTGCCTGAGCATAGGTTACGGCCAGATCCTCAATTTCCGCTTCTGCGAGGTCCGTAACCCTGGAAACCCTTTTCAGATCATATTCGGCGCAAAGCGCCTTAAACTGCTCAAATCCAGTGCTGTGGTTTTCCACAAACTGCCGGTCATAAAGCCCCCGCTCAATGATGATCTTTGCCATGCCTAAGGCCAGGGCGCCATCGCTGGCCGGCTTAACCCTGATATAGCGGTCGGCAAGATTAACCGTAGCCGTTTTAACCGGATCGATAACCACGACCTGCGCCCCTGCCCTGCGCGCCACCTTCAGGTAAGGCAGCAGGTGAACCTGGGTATAGGCCGGATTACGCCCCCAGATTAAAATCAATTTAGAGTGGGGAAAATCAGCGTGGGCATGGGATTGGGCTGCCCCGAAATCATAGCGCTGGGCGGCAATACCGGCGCCCCAGCAAAGAGAGCCCTGGTGCCTGGTAGAGCCACCAAGGGCGCTGAAAAAACGGGCTTCGATATTCTTTAAAAGTCCTCCGTAACCACCATCATAGAAATGTAGCAGCGCCAGCGGACCGAATTTTTTTATAACCTTTTCTATTCTATCAGCGGTGGCATCCACCGCATCGCTCCAGCTGATTCTTTTAAAAACACCATTAATCTTTAACTGCGGATAAAGCAGGCGATCCGGATGACTCGCCCTTTCAAGATGCTTTTTCCCCTTGGCGCAGATGAACCCTCCGGTCACCGGTTGGCCGGGATCAGCTTTCAGTGATATTAAAGCACCCTGATCAACCTCAGCCACCAAAGCGCATTGGTCCCAGCAATCCAGGGGGCAGGCTGTTTTAAAGGTTTTCATATATTAATATTCTCTTCCACATTTATATAAGTGCTTTAATATGCTCTATCGTAGTGCCGCAGCAGCCGCCGACAATGGAAGCGCCGTTTTCAATGCATTTTTTTATACCGGCAGCAAAGTCCGCCGGGCTCATGCCGTAAACCGTCTTCCCATCAACCAGCTTCGGGATACCGGCATTGGGCTGAATGATAATCGGCAGTGAAGTGCACCGTTTATAGAGGCCGGCTATTTCAGCCATCTGCAAAGGGGTTAATTCGCCACAATTTGCTCCGACTGCGTCGGCCCCGTATTTTTCAAGTTCCGTAACCGCCTCCTCCAGGGCAGAGCCCATGATCGTCCGGCCTCCTTTTTCTGTAGTTGAATAGGAGAGGGTCACTAGTACGGGCAGGCTGGAAGCCGCTTTACAGGCTTTCAAAGCACAGACTGCTTCCCTTAAATCAGTCATCGTTTCGATGATCAGGCCGTCAACCCCGTTTTCAGCCAGGACTGCTGCCTGCTCATAAAAATTACTGTAAAACTGTTCCTCAGAGTATTCGCCGTAAGGCTTCAGCAATCGGCCGGTCGGCCCAAGATCACCGATGACATATTGATCGGAACCGGCAACCTGACGGGCCAGTTCAACCCCGGCCCTGTTTGCCGCCAGAATATCGACTGATACGCCATGGGTTTCACAGTAAATGCGGTTCGCCGTAAAAGTGTTGGTCGTTAAAAAATCAACGCCCAGACCAGCGTATTCACGATGAAAGTCGAGAATCGGCCCGGGGTTTTCCAGGTTAAGGGTAATCCCACCGGTAAGGTTGCGGCGTGAAAGTTCGGTACCAAGGGCCCCATCGAAAACCAGGGGTTTCTTTTTCTGCAGTAGCTCATGCAGGTTCATTAAATCACCGCCATTGCTATAGGTATCAGGGGGATAGTTTCCTCGTTTCCCCCATCGGTTTAAGACATTATAGCAGATTTACATGGTATATTAATAAAAAGGTGCAGTTTCAGGGGGTGGGAAAATGTTTGATTTTATCAAGAAAATAATCGCCGTATTGGCAATCTTTTTAACCGTGCTGCTGGTGATCTTTGTCATCAACCAGACTAACCAGGTGGTCAGCTTTTTTTCCGGGATCAACCCGCTGCTCGGTCAGATCGCCCTCTATGCTTTACTCTTAATTTATGCTGTCGTCATCGCGATCCCGCTCTTGGCCATCTACAGCAAACCCTCAGCCCTTTTGCCTCCTGAGGATATTTCCGGCGACGAATATAAAAATTACCTTAAAAAATTGGCAACCCGGCTTTCCAAAAACCCGAACCTTGAAAAAACTCCGCTGGATCCGGATAAAGCGGAAGAAATTGAAGAAGCTTTAAAGAAACTGGATAACAAGGCTGATGAATCAATCAAGAACGCCGCATCAGGGGTTTTCATCATGACCGCCATCTCGCAGTATGGAGCGCTTGACGCGGCGATCGTCATCATCACCCAGCTGCGCATGATCTGGCAGGTTACACTACTCTATAACCAGCGCCCCACACTACGCGAACTGGCTTACCTCTACAGCAATGTTTTTGCCACCGCTTTTTTGGCCACCAGGATTGAAAACCTCGACTTGATAGAAGACCAGTTGGAGCCGATTATCGCCTCCCTGATGGGCAGCTCACTTTCTTCGCTGGCCCCAACCTTTAACACGGCAGCCACCATTATCACTAACTCGGTCATCCAGGGATCTGCCAACGCTTTTTTAACTTTAAGGGTCGGGGTGATCACCAAACAGTACTGCTCGTCCCTGGTTCGCCCTGAAAGAAGCACCCTGCGCCGCGCCGCAATGGTTCAGGCCACCGCGCTTTTAGCCAAGGTGCTCAGCGATTCAACCTACCAGGTAACCAAATCAGTTCTTCGCGCCACTGCCAAAGCCGGGAAAAGGCCTTTTCGCTACGGAAGCGAGCTGATTACACACACCACCGAAAAAACGGTCAATGCCGGCAAATTAACGCTGAAGCGCAGCGAAGAACTGGCCAAACGCGTAGGCGAGGCATTTAAAAGCAGCGGTCGCAAACTTAAATTTTACCTGGCCGGCCCGGAGGAAGAACCGGGCGAAGCTGAATAACTATTTAAGGTTAATTTTTTTCAGATCCTCTGCCGGCACATCAAAGATATGGCCCACTTCCGGCAGGGGTTCCTCAGTCATAAACTCAGGCAACCGGTCCTGGGCCGGGCTCAAACCGGCTCGACGGTTAAATTCGCGTTCCACTTCAAGCGCATTCACGGCGGCGGCACGCAGTTCGTCTGCGCTGATTTTATTTCCCCGGTAATACTCGTTAAGCTCGCCGATTTGGTCGAGCAATGGAGCCAGGGCAGGCATCAGAAAAAGGCAGAGCCCCATGCTGTCGGCAATCATGGCCATCACCTGGGCATTACGCGAGGCCTCAACCTGCAGGGTAGGATCGGTGTGCTCGATCTGGGCGCGGATGGTATTACCGGCGGTATGGTCGGCACCCATCGGAGAGGTGGCGTAAGTAACACCTAGACCTTTAATCGAACGCGGATCATAAGCTGCCATAGCCTGCCCTTTAACCTGCGGTATCCGCCGGGAGCCAAGCACCTTACCGGTTATCAAGGCTCCCTGGCCCAATACTCGACCCAAGATCGTGCCTTCAGCCACTTCAGCCAGCAGATCGGCTGCCCCGTCGGCGTCGCCGAAAGGCAGCAGTCCCTGATCCATGGCCACCCCGATGGTCGCCCCCATCTCGATCGTGTCAACACCGAGATCATTACAGAGATAATTAAGTCGAGCAATTTCATCCAGACTCCCAATGCCTAAGTTAGAGCCCATCAGGCCGATTGTTTCATATTCCAGCGGCGCTACAACCTCCCTGCCATCTATACCGGCGAAGACATTGGAACACTTGATCACGCAGCCGGCCATACAGGCATGGGTTGGATCCGCTTCGCCGCCCCTGTTTGTGATGGTCTGGTAAAGGTATTCGCCATCAATGCGATCGGCATGCTCAAAACGGCCGGCAGAAAAATTCCTGGTAGGCAGGGCATGCAGGGCATTGGTGCGCGTGGCCATTGCGGCAGTGCCGTATTTGGGGAAAGATTCGCCTGTCGTGGGATTCTCTTTAATAACTTTAACCAACTGCCGGTTAAGCTCCTGAAAAGCTTTACGATCGTGGTAGTCCGGCGTCGGCGCTTCATCAGCTTTTAAGACGATCGCTTTCAGTCCTTTTATACCCATTACTGCGCCGAGACCGCCGCGTCCGCAAAAGCGGCTTGGCCGGCCCTGAACATCGGTATTGGTAATTCCGGCGGAGCTGTAACCCCGCTCTCCAGCCGGACCGATCAGGATTATTGAAGCTTTATCACCATAGCGCTCCCGGAGCAGCCTGGCTGTGCTGTAGGTTCCATGACCAACCATCTCTGCCGGTCTGAGCTCGATGGTCTGGTGATCGATATATAGATAACGGAGGTAGCTGGTAAAGCTTTCACCTTCCAGAATCAATGCTTTAATTCCCAGCTTGCTTAAAGCGCCGCCTGCAGTTCCCCCGGCGTTTGCTTCCTTAATGCCGCCGGTCAGCGGGCTTTTACCGCCAACAGACAGCCTGGCGGAACTGGACAAATAACTGCCGCCCAAAAGACCGGGGGCAAAAACCAGTTTGTTATGAAGACCAAGCGGCTCGCAAGCTGGATCAACTTCATCGGCAATAATTTTCGAGGTTAGGGCCCGGCCGCCCAGGTTTTTGTATTTTTCAGCAACCGGCTCTTTTTTTATGCTATTGTCGGTGAGATTAACTCTGATGATCTGTTCCATTGATAATATTCCTCCTTATATAGAGCTTTATAGAGTTATATTATAACACCATCACGCCTTAACACCCCCACCCCGACCCTCCCGCTTTTGGAGGTCAGAGGTGAGAAGTCGGAAGACCGGAGGAAAACTACTCACCCCCACCCCAACCCTCCCCCCTCAAGGGGGAGGGAGATTGCTAAACCTCCCTCTTAAGGAAGATGGGAGATTGCTGAATCTCCCTCTTAAAGGGGAGCAAAATTTGTTCTTCCTCCCACGGGGTAGAGAGTTTTGGGTTCCCTCCAAGAAAAGTAAGTTTAGCCACCGGAGAGGGGCGAGAAGAGATGGACCTGATCGCCGTCACTCAGAGGCGCGTTTGCTGTTGCCTGGCGATCGTTGATCATAATCAGCCCTACTTCATCGGTGGTAAGGCCGCTTAACAGAAGGAGATCAGCGATAGTTGCCCCATCTTTGAGATCAATAATCAGACAGCCCTGATCAAGGTTATGCCGGGCGCTGACTTTATCTTTCAGGATGTCATAGAAGCGGACTTTTACAGACAAGCTAAACACCATTTCTGTAATCAGGATTCAGGCAGGTCGGTCAAATCAGAGCCGTAGGATTGACTAAACCGGGTTGAACCATACTTTTCAAGCTTCCAGCTGGGTACCCGGCAGGTGGGGCAGGGATGATAATCCCACTTGTTCCTTAAAAAACGGGCAGCCCGGCTGTTCTTTGAGTTATAAACCAGGAAAGTTTCGTTGCAGTGAGTGGTAATAAGGGCCTGATTGCCCTTGATCTCAATATTTTTAATGCCGTGCAGGATTTTTTTACGTGACGGCCAGAGTTTCATTTTAAGCAGCAGCTTGAAAAAGTCAACCCGCTTGCGATAGTATCTCTTTTTGGGTTCCACCAGCTCTAATAAATGCTCCCTCTATGACCTATTGTTCTAACATAAATCATATTCTTCTATAGCTTTCTCAAGGGCAATATATTCTTCGGTTGCATCAAATTGAGCTCTTTCTTCATCGTTAAGTTCAATAGCATCAGCTGGTAAACAATCTATTTCTTGCCATGTAAGTCTTTTTTTCTGACGGGTTATAAGAAAGTAAATATAGTCATAGGCCGATGATCTTTCCTTCTCATCAAGGTGTTCAATCATCTTAAATAGCTCTCGTTTAGTTACTGTCATTTTTAAACACCTACCTAAAATCTTTGTAGCATAATTATACCACGATAGCTTCTTATGCTGGTAGTTAGTGTCAGGGGGATAGGGTACCTGTCACAAAAATCGCGACAGAGTCACCCGCCCCCGTGGCGTCGCTCCTACGGAGAAATATCCCCTTCCTACTGCTTCCGAGGCCCCGCTAAAGCCTGGAAGAGCATGACCGCGGTGCCGATCTGCAGCGGTTCATGAATCAGCTTATGTTCAACTTTGGCAGCAGCCCCGGCGTCAAGCCCCAGGGGCAGGCCAGGGGCGGCTACAATGGCCTTTCCGGCCAGCCAATCGGCCTTGATGAAAGCTTCGCCCGGTGAAGCATCAAAGAGCAGGTCGGTGCGGGCAAGCGCCTGCTGCAAGCTTAAACCGGTTGTGATCAGCCGCTGTTCTGCCTGGCTGAATAGAGCAGTCAGGGCTTCCTCCCGCTCCCTGATCAGGTCGAGGACGATAAGCTTTGCACCTTCACGGATCAGGGCTTTGGCTGCTTCAGTACCGAGCGGCCCCGCTCCAATTAAGAGCACCTCTTTGCCCGACAGGCTGCCGGCCATTCGCCTCAGGGCGGTCGTATACCCTGCGGCAGTAGCCTGATCATTATCGGCCACACAGCCGGTATGTAGATTAATGGCCGCAAAAATATAGTCATCGGCCAGCAGCATCAGGTCCGCTGCCGACCGGTAAGCCTCAGCCAGGCCCGCCACATCAGGGGCGGCGGTAACAAAAGCCCGGAAACCGAGATGAGCGGCAATAGCCTGCACCGCTTCAGTAAAACCTTCGATCTTCCCCAACCCTGCGGTTACCGGAATGATCGCCACCTTGTGCGATGCAGGATTAATGGTGTCCTGGTCCATTCCGGCCGCATCCAGGGCCAGCTCTAAAAAACTTGCTCCGGTTTTATTCTTTAGCTCCTGATCAAAAACCTTCAGCTTGGCGGGGATATTCCTGACCTGCTCTTCAATCAGTCTGGTCAATCTTCCAAACTCCTTTTTATCTTCATTTCACTGCTTATGCGGGCTAGCGTATCATTTCTCCTGGCCAGCGCCTCATCCATATCAGCCCCGGTTACGATCAAAGTTGCCATCCAGCTTTTTCGGCCGGGCCGGTAATTGGTTAAAGCTTCGTCAGCTCCGAAAAAATTGGTGATCTGCTGCAGCGGGCCGGCCGTAGCAACCACATGCTCGCCGGCAATCTTTAAGCGGTTCGGCTCCACCACCAGGTGTTCAAATATGGCTGCTTGTTCAGGCTTATCCGGCAGCTGAGCAGGCAGCTTTCCGGCAGTGAATACCGCTGCCAATAATTCGAGCAGATTAACCCCGCAGGAATGGTAAACTGCTGTGGGCGTCTGGCTGGGCAAACGGGCATCGATTTCTAAGACCTTAAGTTCCCCGTTGTTTAGAATAACCTCAACATCCATTATCCCTTTAAGGTTAATACCGGCTGCCAGTTTTACAGCCAGGTCGGCAAATTTTTTCTGCTGCTGGCTGCTTAACACTGAAGGGGCGGTTACCCGCTTGCAGTCATAGATTTCATCCATGTGCAGGTCGGTAACCTGCAGGGGTAAATAGGCAGCGCCGGTGCCACACACTTCAATTGAATATGAAGGGCCTTCAAGATATTCCTGGATGACCCATTGCTCCGAAGATCCTGCATGACGCGTCAGAAAATCTTGCAGTTCAGCTTCACTGCCAAGGTTGACAACACCCTCGCTGCCGCTTGATTCAGAAGGCTTGGCTAGGTAAGGAAAAGATCCGCCGGGCCAGGGTAAGGGAACCGGAACCCCAAGTGCAGCAAAATAGCGATCCGACCTTGCTTTTGATAAAGACAGGTTGTAGGCGGCAGGATCAAAAGCGAAAGGGATGCCGGATATTTTCGCGGCATCGCCCACAGCCTGCAAAACCGGAAGGTTTTCTAAAGCAGGGATAATCAGTTCGATTCCAGTGCCCAGGGCAGCGAGTAACTTATGTTGATCAAGCGCATCGAGACAAAAAAACCGATCGCATAGACCGGCAGCAGGAACATCGGGTCGCTTGTCGATCAGTAAAACCTGCCACCCTGCTTTTTTTGCCAGGTATGTGGCTTCCAACCCCTGCAGCCTTCCCCCGATTATGGCAACGTGCATGGCAGAGCTCCGTTCTGCGTTAGTATGAGGTCTGAGGTGAGTTAGCCTTTTTTGATATATCGTTTTCTTCTTTGATCTATCCACGTTCTATAACGATCGACTGACGCCGGTTTTAAGCCACATTCGCCCAGCACAGGCACAATCTCTTCCACCGTTCTGCAGCCCTCATCCACATCCAGGGTGCTCTGCGATACCCCCTGGAACCCTTTATGCGGCGGAATAATTGAGGTGACCACGTTAGCCCCTGCGTTAAGACGCTGCTTAAGACCGGCCAGCCCATCAACATCAAGGGAAGCGGGGATCAATCGATCGGGGAAGTGCAGCCTCATCACGGCTATGATTTTCAGCTCGCGCAGATGCGGGCCGGTCTGGTAGTGCTCAAGCGGGGTGCCGACCTGCGGGATGAAACTCATCACCCGGACCTGGTCGGCGGAAAGGTCGCGCATTACGGCAAAGGAGTGGCAGAGGTCATCGTAACTTTCACCGATTCCCGCCAGCAGGCCTTCTTCGGCCAGCATTCCCAGTTCATGGGCATAGCGTTTCAGTTCCAATCTTTGATCGTAATCCTGCTCAAGCCTCAGTGTGCTGTAAAGCTCGCGGTTGTGGGTTTCCTGGTAAAGGGCATACCATTCGACCCCGATTCGTCCAAAACTCTCAAGTTCGCTGCGGGTTAGAACCCCGGGTGAAATCATCACCGGCAATCCTGATTTTTCTTTTACCTGCCGGACAAGATCCAGCAACAAGCCAAAATGATCTTCGCTAAAATAATAAGGATCTTCGCCCATTGTTAAATCAAGCAGGTGCACTCCTGACCGCGTAAGCTGCTCGGCGGTTTCAATTATTTCCTCCGCTGATTTGCGGTATCTGGTTCCGGCAGGGTTCGACCGGCGGTAGAGACAGAAGGTGCAATCATTGCGGCAATAGGTGGAAAAATAGATGAAACCGTAGAGGAA
>CAYTER010000025.1:0-30165 GCA_964436815.1 uncultured Syntrophomonadaceae bacterium | reverse complement strand
TTGGTCGGGGCGACTGGATTCGAACCAGCGACCCCTTGGTCCCAAACCAAGTGCCCTACCAAGCTGGGCCACGCCCCGACAAATCTAAATATCTTTTTTAACAGCAGAGTTATTTTAGCATAGCCCCGGCTGAGAAGCAACAGGCAGCTTGAAGACCTCTCACCTGATAAATAATTTCGAGAGCAGTTCTTTAGCTCTGATTAAAGCCCGGCCACGGTGGCTCACCTTATTTTTTTCTTCAGCGCTCATCTCGGCAAAAGTCTTACCGGTTGGCTGATAGATAAAAAGCGGATCGTAGCCAAAACCGCCTTCGCCTTTTAGCTCCTCGGCGATAAAACCGGGGCAGCTTTCCTCGATGATGTAAGTCTGATCTCCCGGGATGGTGATAGCAATAGCGCAGACAAACCGGGCTGCCCGCTGCTCGGGAGGTAGTCCTGAAAGCTCCTGGAGAAGCAGCCGGTTATTGGCTGAATAATTACCTTCTTCACCGGCGTAACGAGCTGAATATACTCCCGGCCGACCGCCAAGGGCATCGACCTCCAGACCTGAATCATCGGCCAGGGCAATCTCGCGACAAAATCTGCTTACTGCTTCTGCTTTTATGGCGGCATTCCCGGCAAAGGTAGGCTGATCCTCCTCAGGCATCAGCAACCCCGGATAATCATCGATTGTTTGGATGGTGAATGACAGGCCTGTCAGCAGTTCCTGCAGCTCGCGCACCTTATTTTTATTGCCCGTAGCCAGCACCAATTTCGGCAAGGTCCTTGCCTCCTATCTTATCTCAGGCAGGCTGATTAGTCGGCGTTCTCTTTCCTTTCCGTGTTCACTGCAATCAGGCTGGTAATCTCCGGTCCCAATATCGCTTTCTGCACAGTGGAGATCTCATCTATGCCTACGGAAGCAAGATCGAGCAGCTGATCGAGAAGATTACGGCTAAAAGGCTTATCCTCTGCAGAACCCTGCACTTCGACCAGTTGTCCGGCAGCAGTCATAACCACATTCATGTCAACTCCGGCCGCCGCATCTTCCTTGAAATCAAGGTCTAAAAGAGGATCGTCCCCTAGCAGTCCGACGCTGACGGCTGCCAGATAATCCGTCAGGGGAAAAGTCTTAAGCAGACCCTGTTCCTTTAACTTAAAGCAGGCTTCAGCCAGGGCGACATAGGCACCGCTGATCGCGGCAGTACGTGTTCCACCATCTGCTTCGATGACATCGCAGTCAAGCCAGATGGTTCTTTCACCAAGGCGAGTAAGATCAGTTACTGCCCGCAGCGAGCGGCCGATCAAGCGCTGAATCTCCAGGCTGCGGGAACTGGCGCTGTTTCGTTCGCGTTGGCTGCGCACAGTGGTCGAACGGGGCAGCATAGCATATTCGGCGGTGACCCACCCTTGCTCCATAGCTCTTAAAAAGGGGGGGACTTTTTCTTCAACTGATGCAGTGCAGATCACTTTAGTGCCACCCAACTCTATTAAAGCGGAACCTTCAGGGTTCTTCAGGTATGTTCGGGTTATTCTTAACGGCCTAAGTTGATTGTTTTTTCTTCCGTCAGCTCTCATGCCATGATCCTCTCTAAACAGTCATTGCCAGCCTATTCCCCAAAACGATCAAGATCTCCTTCCCTTTCAGACAATACGGCTTACGGCTAGAGGAAAAAAGAGATCAAACCCGAATAATGTAAAGGTTAAAAGGAGGTTTTCCGATGGATCTTGGCTACATTCTTCCAGCGATTTTGATTTTGATCGTCGCCTTTACTGTTTACACTTACAACCGGTTGATCGGATTACGGAACATGGCCGATACGGCATACTCAAATATTGATACCCTGCTCCAGAAAAGATTTGACCTGGTGCCAAACCTGGTTGAAACTGTAAAGGGGTATATGCGTCATGAACAACAGCTGCTTGAAGCGATTACACAAGCCCGGACCGATTGGATGAAAGCTTCAACGCTCAGTGAAAATGCCGGAGCCGATAACCTGGCCTCAAGCGCCCTGAAATCAATCTTTGCCGTCGCCGAAAACTACCCGGAACTTAAAGCCAACCAGAATTTTTTAATGCTCCAGGAGGAGCTGGTGGGCATTGAAAATAAAATTGCCTACGCCAGGCAGCGCTTTAACCGGACAATTATGGTCTTAAACATGGTCATTGAGCGCTTTCCGACCAACCTGATCGCCAATCTCTTCAAATTTAAAAAAGGAGCGTTTTTTGAAGTAGAATCGGATCAGGTCCGGAGTGTACCACAGGTTGATCTACAGGGAGGGAGTAAAGAGTAATGGATCCAATTGTCAGCCATATCGCCGCAAATAAAAGGCGAACTTTTTTCTTCTTCTTTCTTTACGCCGTCCTGTTCGCCCTGATCGGTTATATATCTGGCGAATACATGGGCAGCCCGATCCTCGGTTTCGTCATTGCAGCCATCGTATTTTGTGTTATTTTTTTAATCAGTTACTTTGGCGGACGTAATGTGGTCGCTTCTATGGCCGGGGCCCGGGAAGTAACCAAACAACAGGAACCTTATCTCTACAACACTGTTGAAGCGTTAAGCATCGCTGCCGGTAAACCGGTACCAAAAATCTACATCATGGAAACCGAAGTCCCCAATGCATTTGCCGCCGGCCGTAACCCGGACAATTCAATTATAGCCGTTACCAGGGGACTGCTGAATCGCTTAAACCGGCAGGAACTCGAAGGGGTTATCGCGCACGAAATGGCTCATATCGCCAACTATGATGTTTTACTGGCCACTGTAGCCGTTGTTTTAGCCGGAGCGATTGTCTATGCCAGTGTGATTGTTCGCCGGATGGCACTGTTCGGTGGTATGGGCAGAAGCCGCAGAAGCGGCCAGGGGCAGCTGATCGGGGTAATATTTCTGATTGTAGTGGCCATTATTGCTCCGCTTTTTGCGCAGTTGCTGCGTTTCGCCATATCCAGGCAACGCGAATATTTAGCTGACGCCACGGCTGCTGATTTCACAGGCTACCCGGAAGGCCTGGCCAGCGCTCTAGAAAAGATAACAGCCATGCAGGTTCAAAAGAGTCCGATTGAAAATCAGGCTCTGAACGGACTCTATATTATTAACCCGGCGCTGGGAGCAACGGCTATGAACAGGATGGCCACCATGTTTTCCACCCACCCGCCAACAGAAGAAAGAATAAAACGCCTGCGGGCTATGTAAATAATGTGTTTTTCTAGAGGCTGATCTGGTAAGCTTTTACCTTCCGCTGCAGCAATTTGGCGCCAACCTCTTCAAAAGGTTTCGGATTGCCGCTGACGAAAAAGCGGTAGCGTGGTTCAGGGCTGCTTAAAGGATTGGTAATTAAATGAGTGCCGAGGATCTCTTCCACCTCGGCCGCAATTTCTTTGGCTGAGTTGATCAATTGAATATCCGGACCGACTACTTCCTGGATCAGGTCAGCCATCAGCGGATAATGGGTGCAGCCAAGGATTAGGGCATCGATCTCTTCCTCTACGAGCGGATCTAAATATTCGTGAGCCACTTTTCGGGCCTCGGGTGTATCGACCAGGTTATTCTCAACTAAGAGTACAAAAAGCGGGCAGGCTTTACTGACAATATGCAGCCCGCCATTTTTTTTACGTAAAGTTTTCTCGTATTCCCCACTGCCGATCGTTCCGACCGTACCGATTACACCGATCCGCCGGTTGTGACTGTGAGCCAGGGCAGCCCTCACCCCGGGTTCGATAACACCCAACACTGGCAGATCGTAAGCGTCCTGGTAGTAGGAGAGGCCGGCTGCCGTAGCTGAATTGCAGGCTACTACAACCATTTTTATTTCCTGGTGTTTGAGAAATTCAAGGATCTGAAAGACAAACCCGCGCACCTCTTCATAGGAACGCGGGCCATAAGGCATATGAGCCGTATCACCAAAATAGATAATACTTTCGTGAGGCAGCAGGCGGCTGATTTCGTAAACGACGGTTAGCCCGCCGACACCGGAATCGATCACCCCGATCGCTTTATGATTGCTAGTTATCTTTGTTTTAGCGCTGCTCAATTCTACTTTGCTTTCATCCTTTTAAAGTAGCCGCCCATGATCTTGCGGGTATCATAGATTGTGATAAAAGCATCCGGGTCGTTCTTCTTCATCGACTCGAGGAGCTTAGGCAGCTCCTTACGTTTCAGCATCACCTGCAGCGTACGGTGTGGCCCTTCCTTGCCGTAACAGGGCATTGAGGTAACACCGTACCCCTGTTCGCGCAATGTTTCGTCGAGACCGTTGCATTCTTCAGCAGTAACTATCTGGACATTGACAAAACCGACGGCTATTTTTTCTTCGATCCAGCTACCGACAATATTTCCGGCCGCAAATCCGAGTCCGTAAACCAGGATATTCTGCCACTGGTCTAAGTTTTGCAGAACCATGCTCAGCGCTATCAGGTAGATTATTACCTCGAAAAATCCGACAATCGCAGCGGCAAAAGGTTTGCTTCTGGTCAGATAAATGATGCGGATTGTACCAAAGCTAACGTGAGCAATTTTTGCTACAAATATAGCGAAGTACGTTAATAGAACAGGCACTATATAATCCTCCAGTGACGCTTAAGAGCGTCTTAGTTCTAAACATCAGACCATATTGTAACAACCTGTGATTTAACTGTCAAACAATAAGAAAGCAACAATAAAAAAGCGGCATCTGGTCTGAGCCTGCCGCTTCCTTTATCCAAATAAGGTAGGTTGCTGCCTTTGATTTCAACCGTAAGGGCCAGAATTAAAAGAGCGTGAAGCAACCATTTCCAGGGCGTGCAGATTCTTTACCCTGATAAATGTCCCCTTCATCCCCAAAGAACGCGATTCAATAATCCCTGCACTTTCAAATTTGCGCAGGGCATTGACGATTACCGAGCGGGTAATACCCAAGCTATCGGCAATTTTGCTGGCAATAACCACACTTTCATTGTTGGTGATATTCTTTAAAATCTCCTGGATTGCTTCAACCTCAGAATAGGATAAACTTTCAAAAGCGCCCTCGGCCAGTTTTCTGTTACGTACCTCTTCTTCGAATTGATCTGCTTCTGCAACCCTTAACAGTAACCCTGTCAGCAGTGCTCCCACTTCCGCCAGGGTTACCTGCTCATCACTCAGCGGTTTTTTCGATGTGCAAATCATTACGAAAGCAGACTTTTTATCACCCGGTGTTACAGGAATCAGAGAATAATGATGATCTCCTTCGGCCTGAGCATCCGGATGAAATTCATTATAGACCGGGTTGCTGTTCTTGAGCAGTTGCATAAACCAGGGATCAGCAGAAAAAGATTGGTCATTAACCATTAGTTTCAAACGATCAGCAAGTTTAACCGAGCCATTATCGCCTGCCAGGATTACCCCTTCTTGATCAATAACATAAACTGCCGAGCCAATTGTTGCGGAGATTGCAGTGACTGCTTTTTGTAAATCAGCAGGTCGCTTATCTTCTGTATACAAAGCGCCGTTAAGCTGCCTGATCTTATCAGCAAGTGACTTATTTTTCATCATTTGAGCCTCCTTTTGCTTAATTTATAATACATAATATTGTCTATGTCAATAATATTCTAACTTTTTAAGATAAAAATAACCGCTTCTCTTATTCATGAAAGAAGTAGAACTGATCGTTATTGGTGATTGTTTCTGAATAGATAATCTGCCAGATGATAGACTTCCTTTAGCGGCAACCCGGAGAGGCGAGCGACCCGGCAGCAATCCTCATACTCCGGGGCATAATCAAAGGTCTGTTCTCCGCTGAGTGGTGGACAGAATTTAATGCGAATCGGACCCCACTTAGTCTCCACAACGGTCACTTCACGAGGCCGCATTATTTTGCGAACTCTAGTCAGACGAATACCGAGAGTGCTAGTTTCGGTAAAAATCTCTTCCCGAATTAATTCCAGCAAATGGGGCGGAATTAGCACTGATAGTTTTATAGCAGGCCGGTCCTTCTTCATCTGAACAGGCGTGAAGTAGACGTCAAGAGCACCGGCGGCAAAAAGTTTCTCCATCAGGTAGCTGTAGATTTCAGGATTTAGATCGTCTATGTTTGTCTCGACCTGAATAGCTTCTTCTTCATGAACAGCAGCAGTTTCAGAGCAGGAGCCCATGATCAGGCGCAAGTAATTAGGGTAGGAGGGATTTTGACTGCCTGCGCCGTAACCGACAGCTTCCACTGTGAAATCAGGCAGGGGCCCGAAGCTCTCAGCCAGGGTGCTGACCAGAGCAGCCCCGGTCGGTGTAACCAGCTCAAATTCAGTATTGCTGCCCCGCACCGGAACCCTCCTTTGAGCAATCAGGGCAAGCGTTGCCGGCGCCGGCAGGGGCAGCTGCCCGTGAGCGGTTTCGATTGTTCCACTGCCCAGCGGCAGGGGGGAGCAATAAATTTTATTAATACCCAACAGGTGCAGCGCGACAACCGATCCTACTATATCAACAATGGCATCAACAGCGCCTACCTCATGGAAATGCACATCTTCCACTGTAGTTCCGTGGACGGATGCTTCCGCTTCTGCCAAACGGCGAAAAACTAAAATACTCTTTTCCTTTATATCCGGTACAAGCTCTGCTGCACTAATCAGCTGAACAATGTCAGACAGTTTGCGGCTCGGAGGGTTTTGCTCTTCGATTATTACCCGGACTTTGGTTCCGGCAATGCTGCCGCGCTTTACTTTTTCTGCTTCCAGGCTGTACCCGTCAAGATGCAGGCTGTTTAGGGCTGTTTGCAGGCGTTCAACCTTCAGCCCCAGATCAAGTAAAGCCCCCAAGGTCATGTCACCACTGATTCCGCTGTAGCAGTCGAAATAGATTAGCTTACTCATCAGATGCCCGCTCTCTTATATCAATCATGGATGTCTTCTCCAATCCGGTTAATCAGGGCAGCCATGTACCCCGCTCCGTAACCGTTGTCAATATTAACAACGGCCACTCCTGTGGCGCAACTGTTAAGCATGGTGAGCAGCGGGGCAAGACCGTTAAAATTGGCGCCGTAGCCGATGCTCGTCGGAACAGCAATAACCGGACAGTTAGCCAATCCGCCAACAACACTGGCCAGTGCCCCTTCCATCCCGGCGATCACAACGATTACCTTAGCTTTACTAATGATTTCCCAGCTGTCAAAAAGACGATGGATACCGGCCACTCCTACATCATAGAAGCGCTCGACCCGGCTGCCAATCAGCTCAGCTGTCAGCGCTGCTTCCTCGGCTACCGGTAAGTCAGCAGTACCGGCCGAAACAACTGCTACCATGCCAACAGGTTGCTTTGCCCTTTCACTATGAAGCACGACAGCCTTTGCCTCCCGGTAATAACAGGCTGCAGGGATTTCTCCTTTAATCGCTTCGAAAACCTGAGACTCTGCCCTGGTGGCCAAAACTGTATCACCGGTGGCGGCCAGGCGTTTAAATATTGCCACTATCTGCTCTTCGGTTTTGCCCGGACAGTAGATTACTTCCGGAAAGTCGCGCCTTAAATGTCGATGATGGTCAATCCTGGCAAATCCTAAGTTTTCGTAAGGCAAGACCTGCAAGCGTTCTGCAGCTTGCTCAACGGTAACTTCCCCTGTTTGAACCGCTTTAAGAAGATCCTGCAGCACTTTTCTATTAATGGCTTCTTACCCCTTACTTAAGAACATTTTTTTACCATAGCAGCTGAGTTTACCTATTATAATAGCGCAGCTTTGTGCATTTGAAAAGGAGAAGCGCTATTCATGAGCGAACCCTAAGGTAACCGGCTTAAAATTGCCGACATGGAAAGAAGGGATACAAGATGATCATCACATTTGACGGCAAAACACCTCAGATCGGCAATAACTGCTTTATAGCCCCAAACGCGACCCTGATTGGCGATGTAATCGTGGAGGATGATGTCAGTATCTGGTTTGGCGCGGTATTGCGCGGCGATTTCGGCAGGATTATCGTTAAGAAGGGTAGCAGTGTTCAGGATAATGTAATCGTTCATGTCATTCCGGATTGCGAAACAGTGATAGGCGAAGACGTAACTGTAGCACACGGAGCGATCCTGCACGGTTGTAACATAGACAACAGGGCAATCATCGGAATGGGTGCAGTGGTCCAGGATTTTTGCCGAATCGGGGAAGAGGCGATGATCGCCGCCGGAGCTGTTGTGCCCAGTAATATGCAGGTGCCGCCAAGACACCTGGCAGCCGGAGTACCGGCTGAAGTAAAAAAAGAAATTACCGGCGCTTCACTGATGTGGGTCAAAACCAGCGCCCCCATGTACAGGGAGTTAGCCGATCGCTATAAACAGCAGGGCCTTGGCAGCTAATATTTTTCATCCTTTTCGAATTAAGAAGGGCGCTCCCTATTCGGAGCGCCCTCTAAATTTGTTTGCTTTCTAATTATTAATCTAGTATTCGGCCGGCAGCTGGTTGAGTTCGGCCAGGCTGAAGACCGGACCGTCCTTGCAGACATAGACCGGGCCAATATTGCAGCGGCCACATTTTCCGACACCACATTTCATGCGCATTTCAAGGGTAGTAATTACCTGTTCGGGTGCAAAACCCAGTTTTTCAAGCGCCTGCAGCACAAACTTAATCATAATCGGCGGGCCGCAGGTAATGGCCACTTTGCCTTCCGGCTTAAAAGCCAGCTCCGAAACATAGGCGGGCACAAAGCCAACATGGCCTTTCCAGTCGGGAAACTCAGTGTCAACGGTGAGATATACATTTGTGTCGGGCTGCTCAGCCCAGGTTTCCTTGACCTCACTTTTACGGATTAAATCAGCCGGGCTACGAGCCCCGTAGACAATATCGATCTGGCCGTAATCTTTCCGATTGGCAAAGCAGTATCCGATCAGGGAGCGCAGCGGGGCCAGACCGATGCCGCCGCCGATAAAAAGCAGATCTTTGCCTTTCATCTCTTCTACCGGAAAACCGTTGCCGTACGGCCCCCTGATCCCGATTTGAGTACCGGGGGCAAGGGCATGCAAAGCGCCCGAAACAGCGCCTACATCCTTAATGCTGAACTCAAGACAATCACGGCAGGTAGGCGAAGAAGTGATCGAAAAGATGGCTTCACCGACAGGCGGCAATGATAGCATGGCGCACTGACCGGGCATGAACTCAAAGGGCAGCCCGTCTTTGCCCGACACCCTTAAGGTTTTAATGTCGGGAGTTTCAGCCGTAATATCCAGAACTGTGGCTGTTTGAGGCATCAGAGGGTTAACGCTGCACAACTTGTTCACCTCCCAGGGCTTTGATCGCCTGCACAATATCAAGATTAACCGGACAACTTCGCAGGCAGCGGCCGCATCCGACACAGGCTATTTCACCATAAGTTTCCGGGTAATACTGCAGCTTATGCAAAAAGCGCTGTCTGACCCGCTCCTTGCGGCTCGGGCGGGGGTTATGGCCGCCGGCCATCATGGTAAACTGCCCGTACATACAGCTGTCCCAGCAGCGGAAACGTTCACCGGCCATCTCGTGGCCATAATCTTCGACATCAAAACAATAGCAGGTAGGGCACACATAGGTGCATACGCCGCAACTTAGACAGCTCTTGTAGAGTTTATCCCAGGCCGGGTCATCGAACCGTTCTTTAAGGCTTTCGCTTAAACCCTCGAGCTTTAATCCAAAATCAGCTGTTTTAACCGGGGCCGGGGTAAAGGCCTTGCCGCTTGGATCAGTCAGCAGTGTGTCTGCTTCTTTTAGCAGGGCCTTACCTTTTTGCGTTTGCGCTTCAAGTATTAAATTACCGCTCTGCGGATCAAGGTGGGCCATGACATCAGCTCCGGGAGCACTGAGAGGGTCTACTCCCATGATACCGCAGAAACAGAATGGATCTGGTTCAATACAACCCAGCGCAACAACGGTGGTTTTTTCACGCCGTTCTTTGTAGAGTGCATCAACCGGATCCTGGTTCAGGTAGACCCGGTCGAGCATTTCCAGCGCTTTCAAGTCACAGGGGTGAACACCAAAGGCAGTGACCAATCCTTGCTCTTCCCCTGCGCCAAGCTCCATCACCTGACCGCTACAGCGATAGCGCATGTAGGTTTCTTCGCGCGGAAAGAAAATATCCTTAGGTGACACCGCACTGGTCGGCGCATTAAGAACTACATCCGAACCCTCGGACCACTCCTGAAAGATTACTGCCGGACCTTCTTTAACCGGCAGGAAGAGCTTACCCTTGCCGGCCAGATGTGCCCAGAGAGCAGGCAGTTTTTCTGCTGCTACTATTTTTTCCACCATGACCACCTCACTTTTCAGAAAAGGCTGCCGGGTCATCCGGTTTGTAGGTGAGAAGCGGCGGTTCCAGCTCCACAGTTAAACCGGCTTCAAACTGACCATACAGCTCGTTAATATCTTTAATTAGTTTTCGGTTAAGCTCCTGCAGGGGGATATCAACCGGGCAGGCCCGCTGGCATTCACCACAATCGATACAGCGACCGGCGCCATGATAAGCACGGACCAGGTGAAAGAGAAAGGTTTCAGATCCCTGGTAAGCGCGTCCCTGCCAGCGCGGTTTCTGCTGTTCAACAAAACATTCACGGCAACTGCAATAGGGGCATGCCTGGCGGCAGGCATAACAGCGCAGGCAGCGGGAAAGCTCTTTTTCCCAGTAAGCGTATCGATCATCGGCCGTCATCTCTTCCAGTTCGGTCACACTTTTATAGCGCTCCGGGGCTTCTTTCTCACCCTGGGGTGACAGGAGCATTTGATCGTAGACCACCGGGTCGGGGTAGAGACAGTCACGGCATTTAAACAGTAACATTTCATCTCTTGCTACTGTTTTTTCGCCCCCGGCTGTCTTTAGGATCACCTTTCCGTTTTGCTCGGCAATCCCTTCCAGCTCTGCCCCGGCGGCTGCTGCCATTAGCTCATAGTCGAGCATGCCCGGGCAGGGCAAACCGTATAGAACCACCCGTTCACGGACAACCATATTATCCTGAAGCAAACGGTTAAATGCTCTGGAGTCGCAACCTTTAACCAGTACACCAACTTTCTGGTGATCCTTCAGCTCATCAAGCAGGTAGCGGCTCAAATTAACAGCGCAAAAAGAATCCCAGGCCAGGTTTTCAAGGCTTTTTTCGTCCGTAGCAAAAAGTGGTCGCGATTGCCACCAGTAATGACCTTTCTCCCAGCCAAGCAGCAGATCAATGCGGCCGCTGAGCAGATCCTGCTTAACAACATCGCGGATTTTATTCAGTTCTTCTAAGTAACGCTCTGCCACCGGGCATCCCTCATCTTTCTGTTCGGCCCGAGGGCCTTAATTTTACTGGTGATCGATTCCATCTCCTCGGCGAATTTGTCTCCTTCCGAGCTGGAAATCCAGCGGACCTCGAAGCGGTCCGGTTCAAAACCGGCAAACTCCACCAGGCGCTTGAAAGCAGACAGACGGCGGCGGCTGTGGTAGTTACCGGTACTGTAATGGCAGTCGCCCGGATGACACCCGGCCACCAACACGCCGTCTGCCCCACGCTGAAAAGCGCGCAGCACGAACATCGGATTCAACCGCCCGGAGCAGGGGACGCGGATTACTTTAACATTAGCCGGGTAGCTCATGCGACTGGTCCCGGCCAAGTCGCCTCCGGCATAACTGCACCAATTGCAGCAGAAGGCAACAATTAAAGGCTCCCAGCCGGCTGCGTTTTCATTTAGCGCTGTAGACATATAGCATCCACCTCCGCCAGAATCTGTTCATTAGTGAAACCTTTAAGGTTAATCGAGCCGGAGCGGCAGGCGACGGAGCAGGAACCACAACCCTGACAAAGTGAAGGGTTAACCTCGGCTACGGTGCGTTTCAGCAGATCTCCGTGGTAGCGCTCTTCGATCTCGATATGGTTAATAGCGCTGTAAGGACACACTGCTTCACAGTAGAGACAACCGGAACATTCAGCCTGGTTGACAACCGCTGTGCAGGCTTCGCCTTTCAACACTTCCTTGGATAGCAGACCGACCGCCTTGACAGCCGCAGCACTGGCCTGGGCGACCGAATCAGGAATATCTTTCGGCGCCTGGCAGGCCCCGGCAATAAAAATACCGGCCGTGTGGGTTTCCACCGGCTTTAACTTGGGGTGAGCCTCATTGAAGAAATGGTAACTGTCACTGTTGATGCCGACTATACGGCCAACCTCAGGCGCATCGGCCCGGGCAATCGAAGCGGCTGCCAGGACTACCATATCAGCCTTGATATCAATTACCTTGCCGCTGAGTGAGTCAACTCCGTGGACAACCAGGTGATCGCCTTCCGGGAAAATTTTCCCGACCTGGCCGCGCAGGTAAGCTACATCATATTCTTCGGCTGCCCGCCGCTGAAACTCCTCATACCCTTTACCGGCGGTCCGGACATCAATATAGAAAACATAGCTCTTCGCATCGGGCACTTTTTCTTTTAGCAGGATAGCCTGCTTGGCGGTAAACATGCAGCAGATCTTTGAGCAGTAGTTCATCCCGCGTGCCTTGTCACGGGAACCGATACACTGAATAAAGACCACTTTTTTCGGCGGTTTGCCGTCAGAAAGCCGTACTACCTTGCCGCCGGTCGGACCGGAGGCGTTAAACAGGCGCTCGAATTCCAGGGCGGTAAGAATATCGGGGTGTTGACCATAGCCATATTCCCCGTAGGCCGAGGGGTCGAGTTGATCAAAACCGGTAGCAACGATAATCGTCCCGTAACGGCGTTCAATAATCTCATCCTGCTGTTCGTAATCAACCGCCTGGGGCGGACATTCCTTGGCACAGATCTGGCAGCGCCCTTTTTTGAAATAGAGGCAGTTTTCCCGGTCGATTACCGGCACATTGGGTACTGCCTGGGGAAAGGGCACATAGATTGCTTTGCGTTTGGCCATCCCCATTTCAAATTCAGAAGGCGCCTTGGATGGGCACATTTCATAGCAGATTCCACAACCGGTACATTTTACCGGATCGATACTGCGGGCTTTCATCTTAATCTTCACATCAAACTGCCCAACAAACCCTTTGACCTCTTCCACTTCTGAATAGGTGATCAGGTTGATGTTTGGATGCTGGGCTGCTTCAACCATTTTAGGGGTCAGAATACAGGCTGAACAGTCTAGGGTAGGAAAGGTTTTCTCAAGTTGGGCCATCCGCCCGCCGATGCTCGGCTCCCTTTCCACTATGTCAACTACATAGCCTGCTTCGGCTATATCAATGGCTGCCTGAATTCCGGCAATCCCACCGCCTATGACCAGGGCTCTTTTTTCTACCTTCAACTCCGGAGCATCCAACGGATCATTCAGCGCTACTTTAGCTGCAGCAGCCCGCAGCAGGGCAATCGCCTTCGGCGTTCCGATCTCCATATCGCGGTGCACCCATGAGCAGTGTTCCCTGATATTGGCCACTTCAAGCAAATAGGGGTTCAGGCCGGCTTCAGCCGCAGCCTTGCGGAAAGTGCCTTCATGCATCCGCGGCGAGCAGGTGCCGACCACAACCCGGTCCAGGTCATTTTCCTTGATCGCATCCTTAATCAGATCCTGCCCCATTTCAGAGCAGAGATAGCGGTATTCATCAACATGCACCACACCGGGGAAGTCGCGGGATGCTTCTATTGCTTTGGCAATATCCACGGTGCCGGCGATATTTGTACCGCAGTGGCAGATAAAAACTCCGGTTCTTGGCATAGTCCCGAACCTCCCTTATTTATTGTACTTGCGGAACCCGCTGACCAGCGCCTGCTGGGGCAGCTTGGCCAGCTGTTCCGGGGTTAAGTCTGCCGGTCCGAATTTATTGCCTTCACGGCGGCGCAGCATCACCAGGCGCACCCCTTCCATCATCCGCGCCAGATCAAGATCGCGCGGGCAGCGGGCGGCGCAGGTGAAGCATGAAGCGCAAACCCAGGGGGTTTTACTCTTGGCCAGGTCTTCTTCCAGGCCAAGCTGCAGGTAACGGATAACCTGGTGAGGCAGGAGATCCATCGCGGCTGTAACCGGACAGGCGGCACTGCACTTGGCGCACTGGAAGCAGCCATTGGGATCCTGACCGCACTGTTTTTGCATCTCTTCAACCAGGCGGCTTTTACTGCTGATTGCCATCTTTAGCACGCCTCCTTTCCAGGGCAGCCGACATCAACTGATCAAATTGCAGACCCATTGCTTCGGCCAGCAGTTCACTGAAATAGTAGACTTTGACTTCTTTTTTGCCTTCCTGATCGGCACAGTTTTCCAGATTGTAGCGACAGAGCGGACAGGCTGTGATCAGGGCTTCAGCTCCTGCCTCGCGGGCTGAATTGATAATTTTACTGACCGTATCACGGGCAACCGCTTCCTCGGTAACAGAAAGGTAAGCGCCGCAGCACTCGGTGCGGTAGGGGCTTTTTACCACTTCTGCGCCGAGGGCTTTAATCAGGTCTTCCATAATAGTAGGGTTTTCCGGGTCATCAAACTGCATTACCTTCGAAGGTCTAAGCAAGAGGCAACCATAGTAGGCGGCAATTTTTCGGCCCTCTAACGGTTTTTTTATCTTTTCAGCCAGCTTATCAAACCCGAAATCGTCGCGCAACACTTCGAGAAAATGCAACACGCGACCCCCGCCTTTGTAGTCGACCTCGAGATAATCGGTCACTTTATGGCGGGCATCTTCATTACGCTGCATCAACTCCTGGGCCCGTTTAAGGACATGATGGCAAGCGGCACAGAGCGATACCAGGGGTTCGCCTTCTGCCGCAGCCAAAGTACGGACAGGCGAAAGAAGCGAGATCAACTCGTCTTCATAGAGCGGGTAAACGGCACCGCAACACTGCCACTCATCAAGCTCAACCAGCTCGATCCCGAGGGCATTGGCAGCAGCCATCGTGGTGTTCTCCATGTTTTTCGCCTGACCCTTGAGGGTGCAGCCGGGAAAATAACGATAGCGCACTTAGAGCGCACCTCCTGTTCTGAGGGTTTTAGAAACGCTAAAAAAAGGTATTCGACAAAGAGCCGAAAACCCCTTTTAATATTTAAAATAATTATTATAAATTTTAGAATGGGTTACGGCTTGGGCCAGTAGGGGCTATTGATCAGAGCCGAGCGGCATTTTTCAAGCAGATCGGGATAACGGCCTTTCAGCTCGTTTAACAGCTCCGCCATCTCACTACGCTTGGTTCTGCCACTGACGGGACAGGGGTTTTTAAAGAGCGGCAGATTCTCACGGCGGGCAATAGACGCCAGCACATTCTCCGGTAACTGGATAAGCGGCCGGATCAGGTAGAGATCACTACGGTCAAGATAGGTAACCGGCTTGAAAGTATCCAAATGTCCTGTATAAATAAGGTTTAGCATCATGGTCTGGACGGCATCATCAAGATGGTGCCCTAAAGCCACCCTGCTGCAACCGAGGTTCTTTGCCGCCTGATGCAGCGCTCCGCGGCGCAGGTTGGCACAGAGAGCACAGGGATTTTTCTCCTGCCGCCTTTCGAAAACCACTCTCGCTATCGCTGTTTCTTCGACATGCAGCTTAAGATCAAGGCTATACGCCAGCTTATGCAGGGGGGCAGGATCGGACGGCCAGCCTAAATCGACGTAAACAGCAACCAGGTCAAAATTGATCGGCGAGTGCTTCTGAAACAGCTTCATGATGTAGAGCAGGGCGGCGCTGTCCTTGCCACCGGAAATGCCAACCGCCACCCGGTCGCCATCTTTGATCATCTTATAACCGTAAATTGTTCTTTTAACCCTGGTCAGGTACCACTTGCCATCACTGCTGCGCAATTATGCTGCTCCTTTATTGCTATTTTAAACTGTACTACTCATTTTTACTGCTATTCAGCTGGCTGGAACCACGGTCCTGCAGCTCGATTCTCAGGATTAAAAAACAACCCTGATGTTTAGCCCATTTCGCCATTTCGCCGATATTTGAATCTTTCAAACCTAATCTTATCAGATTTACACTCCTGTCAAAAGAAGGATTGAAAAGCAGAGAACTGTTATGAAACATCGGGAAGAGTCGTGATATAATAGCTTAAATGAAAAATAAACTAACAATTATCTGGAGGTAATCGATTGGCCCAGCATCTGAAAAAGAAAAAACGCGGCAGGCTGTGGTTGACTTTCGTAATAATAGCAGTTGTAGCTTTTATGCTTGGCTATTGGTACTCGGCCGGCCATCTCGGCGCTTAATTAAAGCTAGTTTTTAGGGTACGAAAGGGGCAGTTTAACAACTGCCCCTTTTCTTTGATTCTTTTTATAAGTTAGCTTAGAGGTTAAACAGTGAAGAGTACTGGCCGATTAAAGGTAACTCGCTGGCCTGGCCGCTTAAGGCATTGACCAGCCCCATAATGAAGCAGACGAAGAGAAAAAGAGAACCGATAATGCCAACGATCCAGCCTAAGATCGGGATAACTGATACAGCACCGATAATTACCCAGGCAATCAGTAAAACCAGCCCCTGCTTGGCATGAAACTGACAAAAGGGACTGTCCTTTTTAGCCAAAAGTGGCACTAAAAGCAGCAAGCCCAGGTAGGAAAGGGCAGCAATCACTTTATTGTCCTGAATATCCTCAGCCGTAAAATCAGTGGTGGTAACCATCTTTAACACCTCTCCTCCTTAGGAAATGTCTTAAACCTAATTGAGTCCAGTTAAATCATAAGCGATAAAGCTTTATTTTTCAAGCATTTCCTGAGCCTTGTGCAGCAAAACATCTAGATTTATCCCCAGCTTGTCTAAAACAACCTCACCCGGGGCTGAAGCGCCGAATCTTTCGATCCCGATTGCTAGCCCATTCTTACCGATAATAGTTTCCCATCCCATGGGTAAGGCTGCCTCAATAACAATCCTGCTATCCGCATTTGCCGGTAATATTTCTTCTTTGTAAGCATCGTCCTGGGCCAGGAAGAGTTCGCGGCTGACCATACTAACTACGCGGACGGCATGGCCTTTTTTTTGTAATATTTGCTGTGCTTCAAGCGCCAATTGAAGTTCGGAGCCGGAAGCGATCAGGATCAGATCAGGGGGGGTATTTTTTCCCCGGCTGACGATGTAGCCGCCTCTAAGCGCTCCCTGGCCGGTGCCAGGCAGCTGGGGTAAGTTCTGGCGTGAAAGAATCAGGGCTGAAGGGCCGCAGCGCCGCTGAACAATATGCAGCCAGGCAGCAGCGGTTTCTCTTCCGTCGGCCGGCCTCAGCACCTGCAGGTTAGGAATCGAACGCAGGTTAGCCAGGTGCTCGATCGGTTGGTGGGTCGGTCCGTCTTCTCCGACGGCAACACTGTCGTGAGTGTAGACATAAGTGAGAGGGATACCCATCATCGCCGCCAGGCGGACAGACGGCTTCATATAATCAAAAAAGACCAGGAAAGTGGAACCGAAAGGTCTTAAGCCCCCGTGCAAGGCCAGACCGGACAGGATCCCGCCCATGGCATGTTCGCGCACCCCGAAGTGAATATTACTGCCTGCAGGGTTATCTTTCTGAAAGTCAGGAGAGCTTTTTAGCCTGGTTTTGGTCGAGGCATTCAGGTCGGCGGAGCCGCCAATCATATTGGGGAGATATTCGAACAATATTTGCATTACCTGCCCGGAAAGGGCCCGGGTTGCTGCTGATTTTTCACCAAAATCCCAAAGCCGTTGATCGGCAGTTAATGTTTCCGGGACTTCACCGGAGTGCCACTGATGCCACCTCTTTAACAGCTCCGGGTGCTTACTGCCGTAAGCGGTAAGCAGCTCGTCCCACTCATTCTTTCTGACGACAAGATCTTTCCGCTGTTCAGCAAGATGCGCATAAACCTCTTCAGGCACATAAAATTCAGGTTCGAGCGGCCAGTTTAAATTCTTCTTGGTTAAAATTACCTCTTCTTTTCCCAGGGGGGCACCATGCGCCTCCGAATTATCCTGTTTATTAGGGGAGCCGTAACCAATATTGGTCCTGGCTATGATCAGGCTCGGGTGAGAAAGATCTGCACGGGCTGCAGCAATTGCATCTTCAACAGCAGCGGTGTCATTTCCGTCTACTTCCCTGATCACCTGCCAACCGTAAGCTTCGAAACGTTTGCCCACATCCTCGGTAAAGGCGATCTCAGTTGCGCCGTCAATGGTTATTTTATTATCATCATAAAGGCAAACCAGCTTGCCCAAACCAAGATGGCCGGCCAGGGAAGCTGCTTCCGAGGTGATACCTTCCATCATGCAGCCGTCTCCGGAATAGACATAGGTATAGTGATCTACCAGATCAAATCCTGGCCGGTTAAATTCGGCAGCCAGCCGACGTTCGGCAATGGCCATGCCGACGGCATTGGCAAAACCCTGGCCGAGCGGACCGGTGGTTGTTTCTATCCCCGGTGTATGCCCGTATTCAGGATGGCCGGGAGTTCTGCTGCCCCACTGCCGGAAATTTTTAAGCTGATCAAGTTCCAAGCCATAACCATAAAGGTGAAGCAGCGCGTAAAGCAACATCGAACCATGTCCTGCAGACAGAATAAAGCGATCACGATCTTTCCAGTCGGGGCAATCAGGGCAGTGCTTTAGGAAACAGCTCCAGAGTGTAAAAGCCATGGCTGCCCCACCCATCGGCAAACCCGGGTGTCCTGAATTGGCTTTTTCAACCGCATCGACCGCCAGGAAGCGAATCGTGTTAATGACCAATTGATCTATCTTATTCAAGTTGTTAATCCCCCTTTATTTGATTCTAAAGTTTTACAAAGCTAGTGGCCAGAAAATAAGCAGCAACGGTATAGCAACAAGGACAATAATCAGTTCCAGCGGCAGACCCATCCGCCAGTAATCGCCAAAGTGATAGCCGCCCGGTCCCATGACCAGGGTGTTTGATTGGTGGCCGATCGGTGTTAAAAATGCGCACGACGCACCAATCGCAACAGCCATCAGGAAGGGATCGGCTTGAGCTCCTATACCGCTCGCCACGTTAAGAGCAATCGGGGCCATTAAAACCGCAGCAGCAGCATTGTTAACCAGATCGGATAGAAACATCGTTCCGACCAAAACCACGGTCAGAGTTACCCAGGGGGCAGCAGTGCCTGACAGCAAAAGGATGTAATCGGCAATAAGGCCGGCACCACCACTTGTTTCAAGAGCAATGCTAACCGGAATCATTGCGCCTAAAAGCACGATAACCGGCCAGTCAACGCTTTCATAAATTTCACGGGATGATATCAGGCCGGTGAGAACCATGAGCAGGGCCGCTGCAGTAAAAGCAATCTGGATAGTCAGTATCCCCAGGGCAGCCAAAGCCAAAGCAGCAGCAAAGATGGCCAGACCGAGGAATACCCGTCGCGGTTGGCCTACTCTTAAACCGCGCTCAACCAGCGGCAAGAGACCAAGATCTGGTAAAACCTCATAAAGCGTATCGTTAGGCCCCTGAAGCAGCAAAACATCACCAACCCTGAAGTGCACCGTATCAGGACTTTTACGCAAACGCCCACCCTGCCTGGAAAGGCCAATCAGGTTAACCCCGTAACGTGAACGGAGATTCATTGTTCTGGCTGTTTTTCCTTCCATAACGGAGTTCCGGGTAATCGTAGCTTCCAGCAGAGTAATGTCATCCGAGCTGAGATTTTCTTGATTCAGCTTATCCGATTCGTCCAATGCAAGCCCGGTACTGCTGATCAGTTCATGCAGATCCTCAGTATTGGCCCTGATCGTTAACTGATCTCCTTCTTTAAATGTTCTATAAGGTGAAGGAGCCGGAAAACGCTGGTTATTGCGGGTATGGCCGACCACCACAACATCGCCGTCGGTGGCATTTTCGAGATCGCGTAATCTTTTTCCGGTTAATTCCGATTTCTTGGGAACAACTACTTCAGTAATGTAACTATCAATTTCGAATAGCTCTTCGCGTGATAGGCGTCCTTTACGCTGGGGGATAAGCCTCCACCCGATAAAAACGATAAATAGGACGCCGGCTAAAGCTACTCCTCCGCCAACAGGTAGGAAGTCGAACATCCGGAAGGGATTACCTGCCGCTGTTTCCTCCCGAAAGATAGAAATAATAATGTTCGGGGGAGTACCAACCTGGGTGATTAAACCACCGAGTAAAGACCCAAAAGCCAACGGCATCAATAGCAATGCCGGCGAATAACCACCCTTGCGTGCCATCCTGATTGCTACAGGCATAAAGAGAGCCAAAGCTCCAATATTATTCATAAAGCCCGAGCAAACAGTAACCGTTGAGACAAGCAGACCTAGCTGTATGCGGGGATTATTCCCGACAGTAGAGAGGATCCCGACTAGATAATCAACCATGCCCGAATTAAAAAGCGCTCTGCTAACAATGAGAACCGCCGCAACTGTAATGACCGCCGGGTGACCAAAGCCCATAAAAGCTACTCCAGGTGAAACCAGACCGGTCACAGTGACAACCAGCAGGGCAAATATTGCTACCAAGTCGTAGCGCCACCGACCCCAGATAAAAAGGATTAGCACTAAACCGAGTGTCGAAAATATTATAATCTGCTCATGAGGCATAACATCTTTCTCCTAAAAACAAATCAAAGCGGCCAGAATATCATAATCAGGGGTACTGCAATGAGGGCAACCAGAATTGTCAGCGGTAAGCCCATCTTCCAGTAATCGCCGAAATGATATCCACCGGGACCCATGACCAGGGTATTTGACTGATGACCAATCGGTGTAAGGAAAGCACAGGAAGCGCCAATCGCCACGGTCATTAATAATGGATCAGATGAGACTCCCATGCTACCTGCTATACTCAGGGCAATAGGAGCCATCAGAAGCGCTGCCGCCGCGTTGTTGACAATATTTGAAAGCAGCATGGTTAAGACAATAAAAATCGAAAGGATTACCCAGGGAGTCATATTTCCAGAAAGGTGAAAAAGGGCTTCGCCAATTGTCTGAGCGCCACCGGAAGTTTCCAACGCTCTGCTCAGTGGGAACATCGCTCCCAAAAGGACAATAACGGGCCATTCGATACTTTCATACAGTTCGCGCAGTGAAACCAGACCGATTAAGAGCATGGCCACCGCTGCAGCGGTAAAAGCGATCTGGATCGGCAAAAGTCCTACAGTAGTTATGATGATCGCCGCAGCAAAAACCAGGCTGCCGGCCAGCAGTCTGCGCGGCTTACCGATCTGCAGCCCCCGTTCAACCAGCGGCAGGCAGCCGAGGTTAGACATCACTTCCGAAAGCGCTTCGCGCCGCCCCTGTAATAGGAGCACGTCGCCAGCCCGGAATCGAATACTGTCAGGCCGCTCCCGTAACCTGGTCCCTTCACGGGATATACCGAGCAGGTTGATGCCATAAATTGAGCGCAGTTCAAGGGAACGTGCTGTCTGCCCTTCCATGAGGGAACCGGCCGTAACGACCGCCTCAACCACAGAAATTTCATCGGAAGAAAGATCATCTTTTCCCAACTTATGTGTAGCCGCCAGCTGCAGACCGGTAACATCAATAAATTCCTGCAGATCTTCGGCATTCGCCTTGATAATAATCTGATCCCCCTCCTGAAAAAACCGGTAGGGTGAAAAAAAGGGCAGCTTCTTTTTATTACGCACATGACCGACGACAGTAACATCTCCACTGGTCGCCCGGCCGAGGTCCAACAGCCTTTTCCCGGCATATTTAGAGCCAGCCGGCACCACTACTTCGGTCAGGTAACTGTCGATCGAAAATAAATCCTCTGCTGCGGTTTTACCAACCCGGCAGGGAATCAGGCGCCAACCAATATAAATAATAAATATGGCCCCTATAATGGCAACGCCAACACCTACAGGAGCAAAATCAAACATTTTAAATGGCGTCCCGGCTGACGTTTCAGCTCTGAAAATTGAGATAATAATGTTGGGGGGAGTTCCTACCTGGGTGATCAACCCCCCCAGAAGAGAACCGAAGGCCAGGGGCATGAGCATCGTAGACGGAGATTGCTTGTTCTTTCTGGCCATGCGGATGGCAACAGGCATAAAGAGGGCCAGAGCTCCAACATTATTCATAAAAGCAGAGCAGATTGTAACTCCTCCTACCAGATAGGCAAGTTTCAGGGTTTGGCTGTGATTGATCGCCGATAGTTTCCTTGAAGCGAGGTCAACAATGCCGGAATTCATTAAGGCCCGGCTGATGATCAGCACAGCAGCGACAGTAATCACCGCCGGGTGGCTAAAGCCGTAAAAAGCTTCATCAAATGGAATAATACCGGCTATGGTGACAATCAGCATGGCAATAACGGCAACTACATCATAGCGCCAGCGCCCCCAGGCAAACATGATCAGGACAATAAATAGAGTGGCAAAGACGATAATTTGTTCTGTCATCAGGTCTGCAATCCTTCCGGGACTTATTATTTTAAAGGAACGAGTTCGATCGAGCCATTTGATGTCTCCAGTTGAACAGTATTTCCACCGCCATTAAGAGTACCGGAAAGCCTGGTATTCTCATGCACTGTTAGATCAAGATTTAAATTAGTAACGCTTATTTTACCATTTGAGGTTGAAGCATCAATGGTCATCTCTAGTGTCGGAAGAATAGCGAGATTAATAGAACCGTTGCTGGTTTGGATATTAACGTTTTCATGGAGGAAGTTCAAATCAGCGGTGATATTGCCGTTTGAACTTTCTAAACTGCCAAGGCTGCGTGCGCCTTTAACAGTAATATCGCCGTTGCTGCTGCCGGCTGTAACCATTCCATTTACATTTTCTATATTTATGGTACCGTTGGAAGTTGACGCCTGCGGGCTGCCTGTAACGCCGGAGATGCTGATATTACCGTTTGAACAGTTTATCTCGCTGACCAATAAATCAATCGGCACTTTGATTTCATAGTTGACAATCACTCGCTTGTTTCCTTCCGGAAAAAGAGTGTGGATCAGCATTATATCTGAGATATCAATATTAATATCAACCTGGTCGAGGGCTTCCTGGCCGCCAAGACTTTCTTTTATAATCTTGATTTCAACCTTATTCTCTTCCCACCCCGTTATGGAAACACTGCCATTTAAGTTGCTCACGGACAGAGCAGTACCCGGACGTACCTGGTAAGTTTCGAGTATTTGCTCCCGGGTTACCACTCTTCCACACCCCGCTGCTACAAAGAGCAATATGAGGGTAATCAAAACCATTATTATTCTTATTTTGCTGTTACCCATGACCATTCCCCCAGTTACTGATTATTACCGCTTTGATTAATGCACTTTCT
Source organism: uncultured Syntrophomonadaceae bacterium (assembly GCA_964436815.1). Taxonomy (GTDB): domain Bacteria; phylum Bacillota; class Dethiobacteria; order DTU022; family DTU022; genus UBA993. The sequence continues at coordinate 7,142 of CAYTER010000025.1, read as the reverse complement.
GAACTGATAATCTTCTTTTCCTATAATATCTTGATTAAGCTTCTCATATCAAGGGGGACGGTAAAAAACTGTCAGGTGACCCTTTTACCGCATTTATCTTTGGTGTATAGTAGTGCTTAGTTGAAAGCGAGGTTATTAAAAATGAATCGTGTACTGCCTTACCTGGCCGGGACTGGAGTAGCCCTGGCGTGGGGGCTTTCATTTCTTTTTACCAAAGGCGCCCTGGATTACCTGGAGCCTTTTCACCTGCTCGGTCTGAGGTTTGCTGCCGCCCTGCTAACCATGAGCCTGCTGCGTGTTGCCGGTATAATCAGGATTAAAATTACAATGGTGGACTACCTCCGGCTTTTACCGCTGGCTATATTCCAGCCGATCTTGTACTTTTCGGCTGAAACAATGGGGGTCCTTTTAACATCAGCTTCGTACTCGGCCATGATGATCGCCGCTATCCCCATTGTTGTTGCCATCCTGGGCTCAACACTGTTGCGCGAAAAACCTAACCGGATCCAGATCCTGTTTATAATCGCATCAGTTGCAGGGGTAATTTTTATTATCATGATGGACAACCAGTCAATCACCGGTATTAACCCTCTGGGAACAGTTGCATTAATTGGCGCAGTTGTTTCAGCCGGTTTTTACAACATTTTTTCCCGCAAGGCTTCCACCGGCTACACTCCCCTGCAGATCACCTGGGTAATGATGGTAGTTGGGGGATTGGTTTTTAATTTTATAGCCATTGTGCAACACCTGCAAGCAGGAAACCTCGGCTCATACCTTGAGCCCCTGTCAGGAATCTGGCTTTCCATCGTTTATTTAGGGGTAGCATCCTCCGTCGGTGCATTTTTCTTATATAACTTTTTGCTTAGCAAGGTAACCGCTTCACAGGCCTCTGTTTTTGCGAACCTGATCACGGTGGTGGCGATAGCCGGGGGAGTGATTTTCCGGGGTGAAACAGTAACCTGGTACCATCTGATCGGTACGGCTGCCATTTTAGCCGGAGTCTGGGGAACAAACCGTTTTAGCCAAAAGGCAGAACCACTAAATACTAAAGCTGAAAAAGTAAACCCCGCAGAAATGCATACGGGGTTAAGTAGTAATAGCTAATGCTGTAATTCTGTTACTGTTCCATCGAAGGTAGCGGATCACAGGCTACTTTGTTGGTCAGGATCTCAGGATGGCTGTATTTCCAACGGTAAAAGAGATAGGCGGTTACCAATACGCTTGCCGCCTCGGCAAAAACCGGGGTAATCCAGATTCCAGTTGCCCCCCAGATAGTCGGAAAGAGCAGTAATCCGATTACGGTGAAGAATAGCCCCCTCGATAAAGCAACAAGCAGCGACTGACCGGCTTTTTCAAGTGATGTAAAAAATGTTGACCCAATTATCCCAACCGGCATCATGAGCAGGCTCCAGCTGATGATCCTGGCTGCATCCAGAGTCAGATAAGCTGTTTCCGGATGATCAGGTATAAACAGCGAAACTAAAAGAGGCGTCTGCCATCTCAGCAGAATGAATAAAGCCAGCGCAATGGATGTCGAAGCGATCATAATCCTTTTTAGCGTGCCACTGACCCTTGCCCTGTTTCCTGCTCCATGGTTGTAACTTAATATCGGTTGTGAACCGACGCTAATCCCGAAGACAATCACTGAACCGAACATGATCAGGTACTGCACCATGGCAAAAGCAGCTACACCGGCACTACCGAGAAAGGCCAGCAGGGCGCGGTTAAAGAGAAAAGTAGTCAGGCCGGCAGCAACACTGTTTAAGAACTCCGAAGAACCATTGTAGGCAACCATTTTAAGAACAGGATAGCCGCCCCCCGGAAAACCAATACGTAAACCTGGCAGATTGCGAATACTTTTACGGGCAAAATAGATAATGAACAGAAATGCACCGAGCGATTGTGCTATGCCGGTAGCAAGAGCTGCCCCGGCAATACCCATCTGCAGTGGAAAGAGAAAGATGTAATCGAGCACAATATTGAGAATTGCCATGGCCGCCATTACCCCGGTTGCCAGGTTGGGGCGTCCATCGTTGCGTACTGTCTGCTCCAGGATAAAGATCAAAATCATGGTAGTAAAAAATGGATAGAGGGCTTTTAGGTATTGACCGGCCAGATCGCCAAGAGAACCCGTTGTCCCCAATAGCAAAAGTATCTGATTATAGCCGAAAATGGCGATCAGGCTGGCGATCAAACCCAGGCCTGTGCCCAGGCTGACGACCAGGCCAAGAGCCCGTCGGGCAGCAACAGTCTCCCCGGCACCCTGGAGCACGGCCACCCGGGCATTACCGCCGACACCGATCATCGCTGCTAAGCCGATGAAAAAAGCCAAAATTGGGTAAAGGATATTTACCGAAGCCAGCGCTTCAGGTCCAAGGCTGCGCCCAACCATAATTGCATCAGCCATATGGTAAAAAGCCATGAAAAGCATGGAAGCAACAGCCGGTAAAGTATTTTTGAGGATCAGGCTTCCCAGAGGTTTATTGAGGAATGCGTCTCTCGCCGGATCTTTTTCAATCAATACAGTATCTTGTCTGCTTTTATTATCCATCATAACCTTCCTTCGCCCATCAATATTAACATTTTTGTCGTGCCGAATCCATATTATCCGGTCGTAGAAAGGTCGATAAGGATCTTAAGTTTGATTTTTAACTGCCTTTTAGTCTTATTGCCTGATAAAAGGTTTTTTATCCCTGCGGCAGAGAACCTGAATCAGATGGCGACCGGTGAGCATTGATCCGGGCAGTCCGGCCGGCGGCGAAACCCATTGTCCGGCCATGAAAAAATTCTCCAGGTCAGGCAATTTTCGCGGGATGTTAAACCTTCCGGCAGAAGGGGGCACGATCCAGGCCATGTAAGCGCCTTTCCAGACTGCTGTATAGCGATTATAGGTCAGCGGCGTAACCACGTCTGTCACTTCTATTTTATCTTTTATCGCCGGAAATCTTTTAACGGCTGCCCTGGTTAGTTTTTCCGCCAGCTGTTCTTTCTTCTCCCGGTAGCGTTCCTTTTTGCCCGTAGGGCTGCCCCAATATTCATAAGAAGAATAAACCATAGCTGACAATACACTTTTCCCGGCAGGGGCCAGAGTCGGATCAAAGGTATAGTTGGTCAGGTAAAGATAACGGTTTGGTCCGCAGCCGAGATCAATGGGGTTATCGAGCTTGACAACCAGTCTTTTGTCTTCGCTGCTGAGATCGACGTCTACCCCCAGGTTAACCTGGGCTGAGCTATAGCTGGAGAGGTTTGCAAAACTGTCTTTAATAAGCGGCGTTAAGTACTTTCCGCCCAGTAAATCATAGAGAGTGCTGTGCATATCGGCGGCCGAAATGATATAGTCTCCCTGCACCTCACTGCCGTTTTCAAGAAGCAGACCGTAAGCCAGGTTCTCGCTGACCAGTATTTGTTTTACTCTGCTGTTGTAATGTATTTTCCCACCAAGATCGAGAAAACACTTTTCTAACGAACGGGCCAGGGGCAGTGATCCGCCTTCAGGAAACCCGGCATCATTACTGTGCAGGGAAGCCAGGGTACCGATCAGGCTGGTCATTGTATAATCAATGGGCAATACTAAAGCCAGCGCATCTTTCAGGAACGGATTTTTCAACTCATCTAAAAATTCAGCAACTGTAATTCTGGAGAATCGCCCTAACACTTTAAATAAGGGCATCATCCTGACCATCATTACCGGGATGTCCCAAAACCGGAAAAACTCATCGGGTTTTTCAAGCGGCATTTCTATTTGTGACATCGTTTTGGCAGCATCAATCAAATGTTTTATAGCCAGTTCATCTTCCGGGGCCAACTCAAGAAGATGGGTTTGCAGGCGATCAAGATCGCTGTAAATATTCAGGATATTATTTTTGCCATCTTCAATGGTCATAAATATTTCATGATTGATGATCTTAGTATTTTCAAGGGCTCCCACTTCCCTCCAAAGGCTGTTAAACTGACTACCCGGTTTGGAACCGACCAGCCAGTGAATACAACCATCAAAAGTGTAGCCTTTTCTATCCCAGGCAGTGCAAAGCCCCCCGGGCAGGTTGTGCATTTCAAAAAGTTCAACATCATAACCATTACGGCAGGCATGGATTCCGGCAGAGAGCCCGGCTATCCCGGCGCCGATCATTAAAACCTTTTTAGTCATTTTCTATCCCTCGTTTCCTGCAGGTCTCAAAAATTTTGAGTTGAAGTTTTTATGAATGGGATTTTAAGGCTTAATCTTTCTCCCGACCAATAAGCAGATAAATAACAGAACCGAAAAGTATAACCGCTATAATAACAATCCAACCTGTTTTTGGCAGGTATCTAACATTTTCACGCTGCAATAAATCCATGATTGCCCAGGCAATAAAAGCTAAGTTCACTACAAAGATCAAGGCAACGACAATTAAGAAAGTAGGTCCCAAATAAATCACTTCTCCTTTTAAAACATGGTTTTTGAGCTTGACATTTATTCTACAAATCAGAGCTGATAACCTTTAACAGGCAAATAAGTCATCCACTGATGGCTGCCGATTTCATCTTGACTCTTTGAGGATAGCCAGACAAGAACTTTTCTGCTAAAATATGGTTAAGAGATGTTTTAAGGAGGTGCAAAAAATGGCTGCAAGAGGTTTAGGAAGAAAAAATATTGGCATGCTTTTATTGGCTATTTGGTTGATCATCCAGGGTGCCTCGCCCCTATTAGGGTTCTCTTTCCCCAGCCAGGGGCTTGTTCTGTCAATCCTGGCTTTAGCGGCAGGGATTTTAATTCTGCTCGACAGATAATCGGTTAGCTAAAGCAATCATAATGTTAAATTGAAAAAAGGGTTTTCGGATTCAGCATTGATCCGAAAACCCCTTTTTGTTTGGTTGGGTATGAGATACTGCCGATCAGTATCTCACTAAGCGGTTGCCACACTAATTTTTTGACACCATCGCTGATAAATAATACAGTAATACCATGATAGTAAGAATGTAGAAAAGCGATGGAGGAAAAGATTATGACTAAAGTAGAGCGAACAAGAGAAAATCTTCTAAAATGTTTGTGCAAAAGTTGCCCGAGTTATACCTTTGCCTGCAAACTAACGGCTACTCCGGGCAATATAATCTTATTAATTGATCCCTCGGATAATGAAAGGCTACATGCCGAAACGATGTTCTGCGCCTACCAAAAAAGCCGATGCATCACTGAAGAAAAGGGCTGCAAATGTTCAGCCTGCAAAGTACACATGGAAAATGAGCTGGATAAAATCTACTACTGCACCAGTGAAGGTGGAAAGTAATTTTTTCTGCACTGATTAAACAGGACTTATCTGCGGCCGCTTAGCTTTTCCCGAACCAGCTTCATAACCTTGGCCGGTTGCTCATTGATCACAATTTCAGCGTCCTGGTCAAAGTGAGTTGGCCTGTCATTAATTACAACCAGTTTCTTATGTTCAGATATCAATTCTTGATCCGAAGAATTATGCATATCTGCGCCCACCATTATGACCAGATCCGCCTTCAGCATCTCCTGCTTAGCCTTGTAATAATCAGGCGGTGGCGGCTCTCCATGCAGCACCACATCCGGTTTCATCGGTTGGCCGCAATCCGGGCAGCGTAGTGGTAGTGAACCTATTTCAGCCCCGTCCAATAGATCTTCAACCTTGGCCTGGTATTCGCACTGTTCGCAGGTTGCGCTCCTGATGGTGCCGCGAAGTTCCAGTACATTTACTGAGCCGGCCATCTGATGCAGGCCGTCAATGTTTTGAGTGATGACTGTTTTCACCAGGCCGCGCTTTTCCAAATCGGCAAGCACAAAATGGGTGGCATTAGGCTTCGCCTTGTAAAGCAGGCTGAAAAAAGGAGCTCCTTCTTCATAAAATGGTCCATATTCATCCTGATAGCGGTGAATGGTAAATTCATCAGGAGAAACCATCTTCCAAAGCCGGTCACTGGCGGAGTCATCCCCGGCTAAGCTTTCAGTTTCTTCATCTAGGCCAGGCCCGGTTATGACCACTGCATATTTACTGTTCTCAAGCAGTTCAGTTAGTTTACTGATGTTTTTTAGCCCTTCATCCATCGTAAAGCATCTCCCTTGGTTAAGCTAAACAATTAAATAACTAGTTGATCCTGTAAAAATTATACATTTTTCTCTGTCCTAAATCAACTGCGCCAATGGAAATCATCAACCTGGTATAGAATTGCCAGGTTTAATAGCATTTGGCCGCAAGTTCAGATGCAGGCTTCTTCATTTTTAAGCACGATCCTCTATACGGTTAGATAATGCAGAAATGCCCGCGGACCACTTATTCCGCGGGCTTTTTACTTGGTGGGGACGAGAGGTATTGAACCTCCGACCTCTTGAATGTGAGTCAAGCGCTCTCCCACTGAGCTACGTCCCCAGGTTACTGTTTTCGTAACCATAATATAGACAATTACAGATTTGCTGTCAACACAACCGCTACAAGTTTAATAATGAAAGCATCTTTCAAGCAGCAGGCAATAACAGTTTCAATAATACTTTATTTAACCTGGTAACCAAAGTATATTGATCTATTTCACTTATCTTAGCGCAAGAACCGCTGCAGCAGCTCCTTAGCCTGCGCTGAAAGGCCTAAGCTGTCGATCTCTTCTGCCAGCAGGGTAGGATCGCCATAGCCGCCTACGATGCCATTTAAGCGGGCAGCTGCAGTTGAGTTGATGAAACCGGTAAAATCGCTGTAATAACCTTTGACTTCCAGTGCTAACTGTTGTTCCGACTGCAGATAATACTTCTGGTGGTAATCCTCCGCCAGGTAAAACCTGGTGAAAGGCTCTATTTGGGTTTTAATGGTCAGCCCAAGTTCTTCTTCCCTCTGCGCTTTGCTTTGCAGCGCTGCCTGTTCCTGTTCAGGGTTATGGAAAAAGATCCGGGACATATACTGTACTGACCAGGGCTGTGCCGCCGGATTATGGCTACTCCAAAAAATGTTAAGGATATCCTCGTAACTGATTACTGAAGGATCGAAATCAATTTGAATCGTTTCACTGTGATCTCCTAAGTTATGATATGTTGGGTTATCAAGCGTGCCACCGGCATAACCGACCCTCGTCCTGTAAATTCCCCTGGTTTGCCCAAACTGGGCATCCGGACCCCAAAATCACCCCAGAGCAAGGGTGGCAGTTTGCAAATCCGC
>CAYTER010000024.1:0-31826 GCA_964436815.1 uncultured Syntrophomonadaceae bacterium | reverse complement strand
CCGGTCATTGACATCTTGGCCAGATGACCGTATTTCTCTGTAACTTCCTCGTCGGGACGGATCACGAAATCCTTGGCTCTCTGCGGTTCCTCATCAGTAGGCGCAATATCCCACTTATAAGTAAAGGGAAGATGACGAAGATCATCAATACCTTTTATCTTGAAAGGATCTATTTTATTTTCTTTCAGCAGTTCACTGTAATGAGGGCTATATAAATATAGCTGGTTGGCAATAAAGGCACGCAGCTTGCGATCCTGCATATCTTTTATTTCTTTGTAAGACATCTTACAAAGCTTATCCCAACTCTCCATTTTTGATTCACCTCCTGTGGGGAATTAACAAGGAGCAGGCTCCCCTGTCAAAGGAGAGCCTGCTTTGAAATGTTTAGTTATTTCGGAAAAACATCGTACAATGTTGTCATAAACCACATGATCAAAACGGAAAGAACTACAACGGTAATCGGCAGTCCCTTGCCGTTGTAACGCTTCGGATCATAATCACTCCAGCCATGCATCTCGTCAACCTGTCTCTGGAGTGCTTCTTCCGGAGGTGGCGTTAGCCATGACACAATTACGGTCAGAATAAATGAAACAGGTACAGCTATAGCTGTGACCTTGATCCAACCGAGTGGTCCGTAGAAGTACTTAGCGAATATTGGGAATGGAATATCAACCGGGTTCATACCCATGTAGCCAATCATGATCCAGCTGATAAAAGCAATTAAAGTCCCGACAATCATCCCCGCTGCTACGCCGTACTTATTGGTTCGCTTCCACCAGATTCCCAGAACAATCGGTACACCCAGGCCAGCGGCAGCAATCCCGAAGGACCACATGATCGCTTCCAGGATAAACTCGGGTGGATTGAGAGAGAAGAGGATAACCAATACCCCGACAATAAACATGGCCGCATAGGACAACTTTAATTTCTTCTCATCATCAACATCCGGTTTAAGTTCCCCATAAAGGTCGTGGATCAATCCGGCACCCATGATCATTAACAGGCCGGCAACCGTGGAAAGACCGGCAGCAACCGAACCGGCAACTGCCAAGGCCAGCCAGCCCTGTCCGGCCAGCGCGTCAACCAGGATGAAGACCATGTAATCATAGGCAGCGGTGGGGATCTGAACCCCCTGGGTATTCATGTAATACACCGCGGCAAAACCTGTGGCATAGACCGTAGTGTTCACTAAACCGACCAAAAAGACGCAAAGTACAGTGCTCCAACGGGCTTCCTTTGCATCACGCACGGTGAAGAAACGCATTACGAAGTGCGGAAGACCGATGATCCCGAAGAATGACCCCAGGAATATAGAAATATAGACAACGGGGTGCACCAGCATGGGCCAGAAATAGTGCGGTACCGTTTGGGTCATCAGGGGCACCATGTTACCATAACCCAGCGGCGGGAAAGCCCATCCCGATGCTCCAAGGGCTTTAAGCACTATAGCAACGGGAAACATAAGGCAGAATATCAATACAATAGTCTGGAAAGTCTGGTTATAGGTTACCCCATACATTCCACCCAGGGTTACATATAGAGTAACCACCAGGCCGCCAACGACAATGCCGACAATTTCGGGTACACCGAGTAGAAAGTAGAATACAATACCGATGCCTTTTAGGTTTCCGGCGAGATAAAGAACAGAAACGATCATCATAACAACAACAGACATAATCCGCAAGGCTCGGCTGTCGTAGCGCTCCGAGATAAAGGCCATCGTTGTGAAAGACTTGTGGCGTCTTAAATAGGGAGCAGCGAGGACCATCAGGCCGATAAAAGCCGCGGTAAATGCTGCATAGACAGCAACGGCAATATAAACTCCTTCGATAATCAGGGCAGTCAGGCCGATAAATGTTGTGAGACTAAGCGCTAGCGATACCATGGCCAGACCGTTGTTAATCGCCCCGATACTGCGGCCGGCTACATAATAGTCGCCCAGGTTGCGGGTGAAACGGCGGGCCCAGACGCTGATCAATACGGATATTAAAAGAACGATAATACTAAAAACCAAACCTAATACAAAAACTTCTCCTCTTGGTTCCATATGGGATTTTCCCTCCTTTCATCAGGCTTTATGCCCTTTGTTTCTCTTCCAGTCTGTCCATAACAATACACCAGATTGCCCCAACCACTGTTACTCCAATCCAACTGAGCATGATCAACAAAAAGTAATGCAGCGGAAAACCAAGGACTGTAAGACCTTCTTTGACAACAAACATAGATTCCCCATAGAAGGGAATCAGTTGTTCAGGCGTTGGAACCTGGCTGAAAAATCTTTCGTTGAGGATAACAACGAATGAGCTGAAAAAACCACCGGTAACAGCAACGATAATAAAACAGATAGCAGTAACCCAAACCTCTACCTTGTAAATTTTTTTGCTCTCACTCGACATTGCTTCACCTCCTTTAAGCATAGAAGTTATAATTTATTCTATTTTATTTTATTATTTTAATTTTTCGCCTCCTTCCCAATTTAGCCATATTGTTCTAAATTAAGTATATTCATTCTACGCTTAGCCAAATATTCCTTCTTCTTTACTGATTTGAAAATATTTTGTTCCAGCCTTTATTCCTATGCTTCACTGATCTGCTCAAGCCTGATATGCTATGATGAATTATAAATCTACCCGGAGGTATGCGATGATCAATGTTCTAGCAGTTATTGTTACGGCAATACTATTTCTGATCGGCATAACCGGGACATTGCTTCCTGTTCTTCCCGGAGCACCGGTTATCTGGCTGGGAATGCTCGTCTACGGACTACTGATAGGATTTGATAACCTGGGACTCTTCTTTTTTGTCGGACAGGCTCTTCTGGCTTTGGCCGTGATGGGTGTTGACTATCTTTTTACCACTATGGGCAGCCGTTACTTCGGGGGTTCGAAAGCTGCCCTCTGGGGAGCTGCGGCAGGACTTCTGATCGGCCTGATGTTTTTCCCGATCGGGCTCTTAATCGGCCCCTTTTTAGGCGCCACCATTGCCGATTTTATTTTCAGGCGCCGTGCTGATCAGGCCATCAAATCAGGCGTAGGTGCATCCCTGGGGTTTTGGAGCGCTTTACCTATAAAGCTAATCCTGGAAGGCATTATGATAACCTGGTTTGTTTTAAGCATAATTTGATATATTCAAATATCTGTCTATAGTTTTTTAAACTTAGAAGGATTTCTGTGTATTGTGTAGAATAAGCCATACATCCATCGATCTAATAACAATTATTTTTAGGAGGAACTAGTGAATGGAAAAAGTATGGCTTAAGAGTTATGAACCGGAAGTTCCGCACAGCATCGATTACCCTCCCCTTTCCCTCTACCAGATTTTTCAACAGGCAAAAGCAAAATACAGTGAAAAGCCTGCTGTTCATTTCATGGGTCGGGAATTAAGTTACGGTGAACTGTCTGACAATATCGAAAGCCTCGCGGCAGCCCTGACTGATCTGGGTGTGAAAAAGGGCGATCGGGTCGCTATCCACCTGCCAAACAGCACCCAGTTTCCGATTGCCTATTTCGCCACGCTGGCTATCGGGGCAATTGTCGTACCATGCAATCCGCTTTATGTTGCGCGTGAAATGGAATATCAGCTTAAAGACTCTGGAGCAGAAACGATCATCACTTTAACCCGTTTTTATAAGATGATTAAAGAGATTCAACCAAAAACCAATCTTAAAAATATAATCGTCTCCAATATAAAAGACTTTTTCCCCGGAATCTTAGGCTTCCTTTACACTGTTGCCAAAGAGAAAAAAGAGGGGGACCGGGTCAATCTGCTCCCCGAAGATTATTCATTAACGGATCTGCTCGCTAAAAATAGCGGTAAAAAACCACCATCGGTAGAAGTTAAACCGGAAGATCGTGCCCTTTTCCTCTATACCGGAGGCACAACCGGCGTTTCCAAGGGCGCTGTTTTAAAACACAGCAATCTGGTCGCTAATATGTTTCAGGTAAAGGCCTGGTGTACCGACTACCAGGACGGAAAAGAAATTGCGCTGGGAGTATTGCCTTTCTTTCATAGTTATGGCCTCACCACAGTGCTTAATCTTGGCCTGCTGAATGGTGGCAAGTTGGTGCTGCTGCCGCGTTTTGTCCTTGAGGATGTTTTAAAAACAATTGATAAACAGAAACCAACCCTCTTCCCGGGCGTGCCGACAATATATGTGGCTATCAATAATGCGCCGGACTTGCATAAATATGATATTAAATCTATTCGGATCTGCATCAGCGGCGCAGCACCACTTCCGGTGGAAGTACAACAGCAGTTTGAAAAGAACACCGGAGGCAGACTGGTTGAAGGATTTGGCCTGTCGGAAACCTCGCCCGTTACCCATGCCAACCCGGTATACGGCAAAAGAAAACCCGGCAGCATCGGTTTACCGATGCCGGATACAGAATATAAGATTGTTGATGTCGAAACCGGGGAAAAGGAGCTGCCGATCGGTGAAATAGGCGAACTCTGCCTGCGCGGGCCACAAGTTATGGAAGGTTACCTGAATATGCCTGATGAAACTGCCCAGAGTATCCGTAACGGCTGGTTCTATACCGGTGATATCGCCCGGGCCGATGAAGAAGGTTACGTGTATATCGTTGATCGGAAAAAAGATATGGTAATCGCCGGTGGTTTTAACATTTACCCCCGCGATGTAGAAGAAGTGCTCTATACCCATCCAAAGATCATGGAAGCTGCGGTGGCAGGTATCAATGACCCCTATCGCGGTGAAACCTTAAAAGCTTATGTCGTGCTTAAAGAAGGAGAGAAGTTGACAGAACAGGAATGCATTGATTATTGCAAGGAAAATCTCGCCCCTTATAAAGTGCCTAAATTGGTCGAATTCAGGGAAGAGCTGCCTAAAACGATGATCGGCAAAGTATTGCGTCGGATGCTCCGGGAAGAAGAAGAGGCTAAAAACAAGAAATCAGTATAATTATTGTTTGAGCCCAAGTGTAATGATATAAGATAAATTGATCTATAATTAAAAGCTGATTCCCCTTTTATCGGGGAATCAGCTTTTATTGCTGTTAAACCGCTCTCAGGTTATAATCCAAATAATAAATGATCGCAAATTGAAACGGGGCTACCCGATGAGCACTCCGCCGGTTAACTACAGTAAAAGCGATATTTACAATATCCTCAAGACATCTACTCCCTTTTCATTTCTAGATGATCAAATGCTCTTTACTATTGCCGAGGAAGCTGTTATCAAGCGTTATCCAGCCAATAGTTTCATCTTCCGGGAGGGCGAGCAGTCTAAACAGACCCTTTTTTTTATCATCGAAGGTGAAGCGAGAGCCGTGGCCAGGTTGGGAAGTGAGGAATCTGTCACGACAATAAGAAGCAGGGGCGACTTCTTCGGCGTTACGGTAATGCTATCCGAAGAACCATACCCGGTTTCGATGATTGCGTCAGATGCTCTGACCTGCATGCTGATCAGCAAGACCACTTTTCAGAAAATGCTCGCCGGAAACAGCCAGTTTGCTGATTTCTTTACCAAGATCCTGGCAGCAAGACTCAAAGACCTTTACATAACCTTTGCTGATAGCCGTTACGAGGAACAGTTTTTCCAGGGGCAAAGCCTGCGAAGAAGGGTAGCCGATATTGCCCAGGATTCGGTGGTTACCTGCCTGCCAATGGATAAGATTAGCAGTGTGGCAAAAAAAATGAAAGAAGCAAGAGTCAGTTCTGTGGTTGTAGTAGCTTTTAATGGTAAACCGGTAGGGATCATTACTGAAAAAGACCTGGTTCATAAGGTTTTGGCTACTGATAAACCTGATATGGATCGAAAAGCCCATGAAATAATGTCAAGCAACCTGATCTCCGTGAAACCCGATGATTTCAGTTACCAGGCCCTGTTGATGATGACTAAGTATAACATTAAGCATATCGTTATAACTGATGAAAATGAAGTTTTACATGGGATTATCACCGTTAAAGATTTAATCAGGAACCGTAACAGTGGAGCGCTTTCCATCATTCGGCAGATCGAATACCAGGAAAACTTCAGCGGACTGGCCGGCCTGATCAGGGAAATTGATCAAGTCCAGCAAGCCCTGTTAACAGAAAGAGCTTTTGCATCTGAAATATGTGTAATAACTTCGGAGTTATACGATCGGATTACCCGCAGGATCATCCAGATCGCTGAAAATGAACTGGCCCTGGAGGGCCGGGGAAAGGCCCCTGCAGAATACTGCTTTGTTAATATGGGCAGTGCAGGCCGCAGAGAACAATTTTCAAGAACCGATCAGGATAATGGCATCATTTATGCTGATCAGCCCGGTAATGAAGGGCACAGGGTTCAAGAGTATTTTTTAGCATTGGGCAAAAAAATTGTCGACGGCCTTGAACAATGCGGTTTCAGTCGCTGCAGCGGGCTTGTGATGTCTGATAACCCGATGTGGTGCCAGTCTTTACAGGGCTGGCAAGAGATGATCGCCGGTTGGGTTGATCACCTGGATCCGAAGGATATCCGCAATATGACTATTTTTCTTGACTACCGCTACCTTTTCGGTGAGGCTGTTTTGCATGAAAAATTGAAAGAGTATAGTACCAAACTTTTCAGAGAAGCAAAACACGCTTTATTGTTTATGGCTGAAGACGATCTCCAGCACCGTGTGCCTCTTAACTTATTTGGCAATCTGATTACCCGCAGGACCGGCAGCAAAAAAAGAAAAATAAATTTAAAGACTGAAGTCATGGTCCACCTTGTCGATTGCATTCGTCTGTTTGCCCTGCGTGAAGGATTCCCGGAAACCAACAGCTTTGAGCGGATTCATCGTCTTAAAGAAAGTGCAATCTTTAAGGCAGACGATGCGGAATATATCGAAGCAGCATTTGAATCGCTCCTGATGTTTAGAATTCGCAATACAGTAAATCGAATTCGTGAAGGGCAACCGGCTGATAGTGTAATAGATCTGAGCCGGCTGGATAAAAAAGAAAGAGAACTCCTTAAGGAGTCGATGCTCGTTGTGAATCGCCTGCAAACACTAACCAGCCATGCATTTCATGTCCATAAAGCCTGAGCCGGGCAGGGAGATATACAATGATAAACGATAATGGAATCCATTTTGAGCCAGATTATAATCTTCTAAACCGCGAGGCGAAGAAGAACAAGGCCATTAATAAAAAAATTAACGGCGAACTCCTGGTCAATCGTCTTTTAACCGGTGCAAAAAAGCCGGGGCCAATAACGATCGATCCTGTACTATTTCAGGAGCTATCAGGGAAAATTTCTTCAATAAAAGAGAGTATCGACTGGGAACAAAGCTTAAATGAAGCCTCCTATGTTGCTTTCGACACGGAAACAACTGGCCTGCACCCTTACTGGGGCGACGAAATTATCTCTCTTGGGGCGTTAAAAATTGATAATGGCACAATTACACCGGATGATCATTTCTATCACCTGGTTAACCCCAGGCGATCAATTCCGCCGGCCACCAGAAGAATAACCGGCCTTGATGATCAAATGGTTCAAAATGAACCACAAATTATTCCGGTGTTGCTGGACTTTCTAAATTACTGTGGGACCCGTATACTCATCGCTCATAATGCGCCCTTTGACCTTGCCTTTATGAACCTAAAAATCAGCGAAGCAATAGGCCGCCGTATTATAAACCCGGTAATTGATACTGTTCTATTAACCTCAGCGCTTCATTTTTCAATTGGTGACTATTCATTGGAGAACCTTGCATCAGTCTTCAAACTGGATTTAAGCGGCAGGCACAATGCTTTGAGTGATGCCCGCATTGCCGCCGAACTTTTTCTAAAATTATTGCCGGAACTGAACAAACGTGGTGTTAATACTCTACATCAGCTTGCCGCTCTCTTCAGTGATTCCGACCTGACTAAAGGCTACCCGCTTATCTTCTGATCTTTCAATAAATTAACGGCTAATTCCAGCTGTTTTAAAACAGCCGATGGTGCCGTTCCTCCGCGGATGTTACGGGCATTAACCACCAGGCTTGGATCAAGCAAAGCATCAACATCTCCAGTCAGCGCCGGATGAAATTTTTCACGATCACTTTTTGTCAGCTCTTTTAAACGTTTATTATTGAGGTCTGCATACACAACCATTTCACCCACAATATGATGAGCATCCCGGAAGGCGACTCCGGCGCGAACGAGATAATCGGCGAGGTCGGTTGCACATAGATAGTCATCGTCGACTGCATTTTTCAAACGGCCCCGGTTGATCGATATGGTCTGCAGCATCCCTGTAAACAGGGGCAGGATCTCTTTTACCTGATCAATCACATCAAAAAGGCCCTCCTTGTCCTCCTGCATATCCTTGTTATAGGCCAGAGGCAAACCTTTCATCAATGTAAGCATGCCAATCAGAGATCCGTAAATTCGGCCTGTTTTCCCCCTAATCAGCTCCGCTACATCAGGATTTTTTTTCTGGGGCATCATGCTGCTACCGGTAGTGTAGGCATCATCTAATTCTATAAAGCCAAATTCAAAGCTGCTCCAAAGTATTAGCTCCTCGCTAAAACGGCTTAAATGCATGATCAGGATAGCAGCAAAAGACAAAAACTCGATCAGATAATCACGATCGCTCACAGCATCAATGCTGTTTTCATAAAGAGAGCTGAAACCCAATTTTTCTGCAACAAACTCGCGATTTAAGGGAAATCCGGTCCCGGCCAGGGCTCCCGCACCAAGAGGCATTAAATCAGTGCGAGCTGCAACAGCTTTGATTCGCTCACGATCACGACTGAGCATCCAAAAATAAGCCAGCATGTGATGGGCAAAAAGCACAGGCTGGGCCCGCTGAAGATGGGTATATCCGGGTATGATTAAGTCCATATTGTTTTCAGCCAATTCAATAATGGTCTGCTGTAGTTTATCTAGCAGGCGCTCAATTACGGTTAACTCTTCCTGCATGTACAGATGCATGTCGAGTGCTACCTGATCGTTACGACTGCGGCCGGTATGCAGTTTTCCGCCTAACTTTCCTATTTTTTCAATCAACCGCTTTTCAATATTCATATGGATATCTTCAAAACTAAGATCTTCCTTGAAGCTGCCATCTTTAAATTCTTTGGCAATCTCCTGTAGCCCGCCGACAATTTTATAAACCTCAGATTCGGAGATGATTCCCTGTGCAGCGAGCATTTCGGCATGAGCGATACTACCCCTGATATCGCAAAAAGCAAGACGGCGATCAAAAGGTAGCGATGCCGTGAATTTGAGAACATTATTATCTGTTTCTTTCTCAAAACGGCCCTGCCATGGTTTTTTCAGTTTCCTGTCGCCTCCCTCTTCTCTTTCTTTTTAAGCCGCATCATAGCCTTAATCGTAAGCGGCAGTCCGTAAAGGTTGATAAAACCCTGGGCATCCTTCTGCTCAAAAAGCTCGTCTTCTTCAAAAGTTACCATCCCATGATGATATAAAGTATAGGCCGACTCCCGTCCGCTTACATTTATATTACCCTTGTAAAGCTTCATGCCGATAGTCCCGGTTACCGGCTCCTGGGTTTTCTTGATAAACTCTTCCAGAGCTTCACGCAGCGGAGTATACCAGAGACCGTAATAGACCATTTCGGCATATTTTAGAGCTATCCCTTCCTTGTAATGATAGGTTTCGCGGTCTAGGGTATAGTGTTCCAACTCCCGGTGAGCAAAAGCGATCAGGGTTCCACCCGGGGTTTCGTAAATGCCCCGCGATTTCATGCCCAGCAGACGGTTTTCAACCATGTCAACCCGGCCAACACCATGACGTCCGGCTATTTTGTTTAATTCTTCAACCAGCGCTACCGGCCCCAGCTTCTTGCCGTTAACCGCATATGGTATACCCTGTTCAAATGATATTGTTACTTCCTCCGGTTGGTCCGGAGCGTCAAGCGGGTCTACCGTCAGGCGAAACATGTCCTTTTCCGGTTCCCGGTCAGGGTCTTCCAATATACCGCCTTCAAAGCTGATATGCCAAATATTTCGATCAATGCTGTACGGTTTTTCCGCAGTTACTGGAATTGGTATCCCGTGATCGCAGGCATAGTTCATGCAATCGGTACGCGACTGCAGATCCCACTCACGCCAGGGGGCAATAATTTTTAAATAGGGATTTAAAGCTTTAATGGCAAATTCAAAGCGGACCTGATCGTTGCCTTTTCCTGTTGCGCCATGAGCTACTGCCGTTGCTCCCACTTTTTCGGCAATCTCCACCAGCCTCTTCCCGATCAGTGGCCGGGCAATAGCGGTACCCAGCAGATATTTACCCTCGTAAATCGCTCCGGACTGAACCATCGGGAAAATAAAATCCCTGACCAGCTCTTCCCTGATGTCTTCAATAAAGATCTGCGAGGCACCGGTTTTAATTGCCTTCTCTTCCAATCCGACCAGTTCAGTGTCACCCTGGCCGACATTGGCCGTCATGGCCACAATATCATAATTGTATTTTTCCTGAAGCCATTTGACGATTACGGATGTGTCCAGCCCTCCTGAATAGGCGAGAACCACTTTTTCTTTTACCATTTTTATTCCTCCTTTTACAGTTGTCCAGACTTAATAATTCTTAATATGATGACAGGATTTCATCTAAAACCTTCATTCCTACATGCAGCTCTTCTAAACTGACAGTTAAGGGTGGCAGCAGCCGCAAGGTGGTTTCCCCGATAGCGTTGATCAACAAGCCCTGAAGAGTACACTGTTCCTGAACCTCTTTCGCAAGCGGCTTTTTCAGTTCAAGAGCACAGATTAAACCTATCCCCCTGGATTCTGATACCAAATCAGGATACTTTTCACCCAACCCTGCAAAAAGCTTCATCAGGCTTTCACCTTTTGCTATGACCGCGGACAAAAAACCATCCTCATTTATAATCTTAAGGACTGCTAAAGCAGCCGCGCAGACTACCGGGTTACCGCCAAAAGTAGAAGCATGATCACCCGGCTGAAACAGATCTTTACATGAATCTAAAGCAATTAAAGCACCGATGGGTAATCCTCCACCGAGTCCTTTTGCTGCTGTTAGCAGATCAGGATTTACACCCCAATTTTCAAAAGCCCACAGCTTTCCGGTCCTTCCCATGCCGCACTGAACTTCATCAAACACCAGGAGAAGACCGTCGCGATCGCACAACCGCCTTAATCCAATCAGAAAATCCTGATCAGCAACATGAACGCCTCCTTCACCCTGGATCGGTTCAATCATGATTGCTGCAGTCTGATCATCAACCAGGGCTTCGAACGAAGGAAGATCGTTAAAAAGAGCATACTTAAAACCCTCCGGCAGGGGTTCAAACGGCTTTCGATATTTGGCCTGTCCTGTGGCTGATAAAGCTCCCATAGTCCTGCCGTGAAATGAACGCTCGGCAGTTATTACCTTATAGCGACCCGGTTTATGCTTTCTAACCATTTTCAGCGCTGCTTCGTTTGCTTCAGCGCCGCTGTTGGCAAAGAAAACTTTTCCGCCGTTTTTCAAGCCCCTGATCAGCTCCGCAGCGAGTTCTGCCTGAGGACCGGTATAATATAGGTTGGATGTATGGCTCAGCTGCGCCACCTGACTGCAAACCGCCTCAACGACCCGCGGGTGGCAGTGCCCGACCACGTTAACGGCCAGCCCGCCTAAAAGATCGAGGTATTTTTTCCCCTGATCATCCCAGACATAAGAACCTTGACCTTTTACCAGGCAGGGAGTTATGCCAGGTTGCCTGTTATAGGTATTAATGATAAATTCCTTTTCTAAACTTTGTATATCCTTCATCAGTTTTGTCCTCTCACTCCTGCTAATTAGCGGGTAACCATGGTTCCGATTCCGGCATCGGTAAAGATTTCAAGAATCAGGGAGTGTGGAACCCGGCCGTCTATGATATGAGTCCGCCTTACCCCACCATCCAAAGCCATCAAACATGACTCAACCTTGGGAATCATTCCGCCTTTAATTTGGCCTTCAGCAATCAGTTCGCGAATCTTTCGCCTGGATATCGATGAAATAAATTCCCGGTAGTCTTCTTCCTCTTTGTAGATTCCCTCAACATCAGTCAGGATAATCAACTTTTCGGCTTTCAATGATACCGCCAGTTCTCCGGCAATATGATCGGCATTAATGTTAAGGCTTTCCCCGCTTAAGCCGGTTCCGATGGAAGAAATCACCGGGATATAGCCATTATCGCTAATCGTATGGACTAGAGCCGGATTGATTTGGATAATCTCGCCAACCCGCCCAAGATCGACCCTTGAATAGCCTGAATTCTCTTCCAGCAATGGCCCCTCCTTGCGCCTGGCCTGGACCAGTTCGGCGTCTCGACCACTTAAACCCACTGCTTTACCACCCTGACGGTTAAAAAGGCTGACGATATGTTGATTTACCTTCCCCATCAAGACCATTTCGACTATTTCCATCGTCTCATCATCGGTAACCCGCAAACCGTTAATAAATTGAGGTTCTTTGCCCAGCCTTTTCATAATTGCGTTAACTTCTTTGCCTCCGCCATGAACCAGTATCGGCTTGACCCCAATAAATTTAAGCAGGATCAGATCAACGATAACGGAATCCATCAGGTCGGGGCTAACCATAGCCTGGCCGCCGTACTTGACCACAAAATACTTGCCTGTGTAAGCGCGCATATAGGGTAAAGCCTCAACTAGAACCTCGGCTTTTTGAATACTGCGCAGCGCTTCCTGGTTCAACTATTCCACCTGCTCCCTTAAGTGCGATAATTGCTATTAATATTAATATACTCATGACTCAGATCTGTCCCCCAGGAGGTAACAGTTACAGGCCCCTGTTTTAAATCAATAAAGACTTCCAGGTCATGTCCTCCGAGGTAAAGTTTCATTTTACCCTCGTTGAAAGCCACAGCTCCCCCATTCTCAGCAACCTGATAGGGACCGATGAAGATATCAACTCTTTCGGGATCAAAATCAATCCCGGCATAGCCAAGAGCGGCAATAATCCTCCCCCAGTTAGCATCTTCACCATAGAAAGCCGTTTTAACCAGCGGAGAATTTAGCACACTGCGGGCCATAATCCTTGCGGCCTTCTCGTCTTCTGCTCCGCTGATCTCAAGTTTTATCAGTTTGGTAAGCCCTTCACCGTCACTTACGATTTGGTGGGCTAAATCACAGCAAACCTTGTTCAGCATTTTTGTGAAATGGTTCAGTAACGGGTCGCCGGCTTTCATCTCCACTCCGGATGCTCCGTTGGCCAGCAGAATTGCGGTGTCATTCGTTGAAGTATCACCGTCAACAGTAATCGCATTGAAAGACTGGTCAACGGCAGCTGCAAATATTTGCTGTAGATTCGTCCGCTCAATCCTGACATCGGTTGTTAAAAAAGCCAGCATCGTTGCCATGTTCGGGCAGATCATCCCTGAGCCTTTAGCCATCCCGCCAATCGTAACTGTCCTGCCGTCAGGCAACAAAGACTTCCAGGCTGATCTCTTGATCCTGGTATCGGTGGTCAGAATCGCCGCGGCCGCATCTGAGTCGTGTTCTTTTTCTCTACCCAGAGCTATTGAAGTTTTGGTTATTCCGGCAATAATTTTATCCATTGGCATCAGCTCTCCGATTACTCCCGTAGAACAGACCATCACCTGTTCTCTGCCCAGACCCAGAACAGCAGCTGTTTGCTCTGCCATGGCAGTAGCATCCTGCCGGCCCTGATCACCGGTGCAGGCGTTGGCATTGCCGCTGTTTACCACGATCGCCCGAATAGGGTTTGGCAGATGCTCCCGACAAAGGCGAACCGGCGCTGCCTGGACAATGTTTTTGGTAAATACTGCTGCTGCAGTACTTTCAAATTCACTAAAGATTAAAGCCAGATCTTTTCGGCCGTTTCTGATCCCGCAGGGCACACCGGCCGTCTTGAATCCTTCAGGGGCTGTAACCCCGACATTATTAAGTTTAGCGATTTCAAGCTTCCCTTTCATGGTTTCACTCCTTTAAATCTTATAAGGCCAGTTGCGTCAATCCCGTTTCCTCCGGGAATCCAAAACTGATATTCATATTCTGAATTGCTTGCCCGGATGCTCCCTTAACCAGGTTATCAATAGCTGACATGATCACCAGGAGACCTGTTCGCTGGTCAATCTTAACTGCCAAGTCGCAGTAGTTTGTTCCGCGTACAAAACGGGTTTCGGGTACAGATTCCTGCTCTAAGATTCTGACAAAATAACTCTCGCGATAAAAGTCATTGTAAAGCGAAAGCAGTTCCAATTCATCCACCTGGGCGATCAATTGAACATAAATGGTACTGAAAATACCCCTGATCATGGGAACAAGATGCGGGGTAAAGGCTACAATAGCTTTATAGCCGGCAAGACGGCTCAGCTCTTGTTCAATTTCCGGAATATGCTGGTGCGAGAGGACCCGGTAAGCCTTGAAGTTTTCCGTACAGTCAGGAAAATGAAAGGGTTGTTTGGGAACACGTCCGGCTCCTGACACCCCCGACTTCGAATCGATGATTATTGTTTCCGGTGCCGCTAACTTTGCGGATAAGAGGGGAGCAAGAGCTAGAATAATAGAAGTCGGATAACAACCGGGGTTAGCAATTAATTTGGCTGATGCAATCTCCTCGCTGTAAAGTTCGGGTAACCCGTATACAGCAGTCTCAAGCAATGAAGAATTGGGGTGTTCCAAGCCATACCACTCGCCATATTGTGAGGGCTCTTTTAAACGATAATCCGCACTCAAATCTATGACCTTAAAGCCCCGTTCGACCAGAGCAGAAACTACAGAGACGGATTTCCCGTGCGGCAGGGCGCAGAACACCAGGTCAACCGTAGAGGGTACATTTTCAACCTGTAGCTTGTTTAAATGCAGATCAACCCGCTGCCGAAATTGGGGGTGAACAGCACTGTATAACTCTTCTGCACTGCTCTCGGAACTGATAAATTCCAGTTCAGCAGACGGGTGGCTCTCAAGCAGGCGAACCAATTCTGAACCGGTATAACCTGTTGCGCCGAGAATTGCTGTTTTGACCATCTTTAACCTCCAACGATAAAAGCCCCTCATCCTTTAAAGGACGAGGGGCTCGCGGTACCACCTTTATTGATCGGCAAATTCCATGCCGATCCACTTAAACCGTTTTCACGGAAAACGGCCTTGATAACGGTATAAAACCGGAACAGCCTACGCGCCGGTTATTATGCCGGTTTCAACTGCCACCTCCGGGGTGCGCTTCACCGTTTGTTTCTGGTCCGGACTTTCACCAACTCCGGCTCGCTAATACCGCCACAAAACGGTTACTCTCCCCTTCACGGGTTTTCATAATATTGTTTTAGATTCTACAACAACTTTTAAAACACTGTCAAGCGTTAATTTACACTATGTTTAATTAACTGCTTCTTTTTAAAGCGGTATATTGCCATGTTTGCGCATCAGGCGTTGTTCGCGTTTGTTTTCAACCATATCCAGACCGCGGATCAGATAAGCACGGGTCTGGCGGGGATCAATTACCTCATCAATCCAACCCCTTGCAGCAGCAATGTAAGGATTGGCATACTTATCACGGTACTGCTGCACCAGTTCCTGCCTTTTTGCTTCCTGGTCAGCTGCCGCTTCAAGTTCACGCCTGTTCACTATGTTTACCGCGCCTTCCGGTCCCATAACCGCAATTTCCGCAGTCGGCCAGGCCAGGCAGAGATCAGCCCCCAATGAACGCGAATTCATAGCGATATAAGCTCCACCATATGCTTTTCGTAAAATAACTGAAATCTGGGGCACGGTCGCTTCCGAATAAGCATAAAGTACCTTTGCCCCGTGACGGATCACTCCGCCCCATTCCTGCTCAACTCCGGGCAGATAACCTGGAACATCGACAAAAGTGATCAGGGGCAGATTAAAACAGTCGCAAAATCGTACAAAACGGGCAATCTTATCGGAAGAGTTGACATCAAGGCAGCCGGCTTTGACCATCGGCTGGTTGGCAATCACCCCGACCGGCTTTCCGCCGAGGCGGGCAAACCCGACCACAGCGTTCTGCGCATAACCCTCGTGAACTTCCATCAGATCGCTGCTATCAACTACCCTTTTTATAACATCGCGCACATCGTATGAGCGGTTTGGATTATCAGGCATTATCGTGATCAGATCTTCCTGGTTTAATTCCGGTTCACTAAACTCTGCCCGAGGTGGATCATCAATGTTATTTGATGGCAGGAAGCTCAGTAAGCGCCGAATCTGGGCAAAACAGTCGGTCTCATCTTCAGCATAAAAATGGGCTACCCCGCTGGTCTGGTTGTGAGTGGCCGCGCCTCCCAGTTCCTCGGCTGATACTTCTTCACCGGTTACCGCTTTGATAACCTGCGGTCCGGTAATGAACATATTGCCGATCTTGCTAACCATAAAAACAAAATCGGTAATGGCCGGAGAATACACTGCTCCACCGGCACAAGGGCCCATGATTACTGAAAGCTGGGGAATCACACCTGAACACAATGTATTGCGATAAAAAATGGAACCAAAACCGTTAAGCGAATAAACACCTTCCTGGATCCTTGCTCCGCCGGAGTCATTTAAGCCGATAACCGGCGCTCCGTTTTGCGCTGCAAGGTCAAGAATCCGGCAGATTTTAGCGGCATGAACTTCGCCGAGAGAACCTCCGGCTACTGTAAAATCCTGGGCATAGACATATATTTGTCGTCCTTCAATTGATCCATACCCGGTCACAACTCCTTCTCCCGGATTGGGGAATTCAAGTGAGCTGGCATCCTCCAAACCGGTTTGGGCAAATGTTCCGATTTCCACAAAACTGCCCTCATCAAGCAGCTTGCCTAGTCTCTCCCTGGCCGTTAACTTTCCTTTTGCGTGCTGATCCTGAGTTCGCTTATCTCCTCCGCCAGCCAGGGTCTTACTTCTTCGTGCTTCAAGATGTTCGAGTTTGTCGTTCATCATTATTCACCGCTTTCTTCAGAGTTCTTTTTAAAATTAGCGTTCACACAATTCGATTAATACACCGCCGGTTGATTTTGGATGCAAGAAGGCAATCTTAGCACCTCCGGCCCCATAGCGGGGTTTTTCATCAATTAAAGCAACACCCTTTTCTTTGAGCAACCTGATTTTATTTTCGATGTTTGAAACCCTGAAGGATAGGTGATGAACGCCTCCACCTTTTTTTTCTATGAATTTTCCAACCGGGCCATCAGGATCAGTTGACTCCAGCAATTCAATTTTGCTCTCGCCTACCGGAATAAAAGCAACTTTAACCTTCTGCTCTTCCACCACTTCTGTGCCTTTGCATTCAAGCCCAAGCTGATCTGCATAAAATTTTAAAGCTTCATCAAGGTTTGCCACAGCTATACCAATATGATCTATTTTTTCAAACATCCCGGTCCCCCCGTCCAGCTAATTTTCACTTGAGTTTATCATTGATGAATGAGATTATATCCCCCGTTGAAGAACCCGGTGTAAAAACTTCAGCTACTCCATGTTCTTTCAGGTAAGCAATGTCGTCCCGGGGAATAATACCGCCAATAACAACTATAATATCACTGCTGTCCTGTTCGCGCAGCAAATCTACGACAGGAGGAACCAACTGCATATGCGCCCCCGACAGGATACTTAACCCGATAACCCGGACATCTTCCTGAAGTGCAGTTTCAACGATTTGCTCGGGTGTCTGCCGTAAACCAGTATAGATTACTTCCATTCCAGCGTCGCGCAACGCCTGGGCAACTACCTTAGCCCCGCGATCGTGCCCATCGAGTCCAATTTTTCCGACCAGGACCCGAACCGGTTTTTCGGACATTTTAAAACCTCCTTTACTGATCAAATCCCATAAGCCCATTGGGCCCTATTTAAATAGTGATTTGTTGTTGATACTCTCCAAAAACATCACGCAGCACTCCGCATATTTCGCCCAGGGTAGCATAAGCTTTTACAGATTCCAGGATAGCGGGCATCAGATTATCGCTGCTCTGTGCTGCCCGGCGCAACTCCTGAAGGGTTTCAGAAACTTTACCCTGGTTGCGGCTCAGTTTTACCTCTTTCAGCCGCTCAACCTGCCTCTGACTGGTCGCCGGATCCATTTTTAACAGGTCTATCGGCTGCTCTCCACTGATCGTAAAGCGATTAACGCCGACAACAATTCGCTCCTGGGATTCAATCTCTTTCTGGTAACGGTAGGCGCTGGCCTGTATCTCCTTTTGAATGAAGCCTTTCTCTATCGCTTCGACCGCACCGCCAATCTCATCTATGCGGTCAATATAGCGTATAATTTCATTTTCAATCTGGTCGGTTAGCTTTTCGATGAAGTATGATCCGCCCAGCGGATCAACCGTATCGGTTACGCCGATTTCATAGCCGATTACCTGTTGGGTGCGCAGCGCCAGGAGAACTGAATGTTCGCTGGGTAAAGCGAGCGCCTCATCACGTGAGTTTGTATGCAGCGACTGGGTTCCTCCCAGGACTGCACTAAGGGCCTGGTAGGCAACCCGCATCAGGTTGACATCGGGCTGCTGAGCTGTAAGGGTTGACCCGGCAGTCTGGGTATGAAAGCGGAGCATCATGGAACGGGGATTCTTAGCTCCAAAGCGCTCTTTCATTAACCTGGCCCAAATCCTCCTGGCAGCTCTGAATTTGGCAATTTCTTCAAAGAAATTCGAGTGGGCGTTAAAGAAAAATGACAGCCGGGGGGCAAACTGATCAACATCAAGCCCTGCTTTCACTGCTGCTTCGACATAGGCTATGGCATTACTTAAAGTAAAAGCTACTTCCTGAACAGCAGTTGATCCGGCTTCGCGAATGTGATAACCGCTGATGCTAATCGTATTCCAGTTGGGAATAATCTCGCCGGCATAAGCAAAAATATCGACGATAATCCGCATCGATTCCCGCGGTGGAAAGATATAGGTTCCCCGGGCTACATATTCCTTTAAAATATCGTTCTGGATCGTCCCGTTGATTTTATCCATCGGGATGCCCTGCTTTTCAGCTACTGCCATATACATGGCCAGTAGAACCGCAGCGGGAGAGTTGATAGTCATCGAAGTGCTGACCTGATCGAGCGGAATCTGATCCATTAGTATTTCCATATCCGCTAATGAATCGATTGCCACCCCTACTTTTCCCACTTCTCCTCGTGCCAGGGGATGATCGGAATCGTATCCAATTTGCGTCGGCAGGTCAAAAGCCACACTGAGCCCCGTTTGCCCCTGCTCCAACAGGTAGCGAAAACGTTCATTTGTTTCTTCCGCGCTGCCAAATCCGGCATACTGCCGCATCGTCCAGAGGCGTCCCCGGTACATGGTAGGCTGAATACCTCTTGTAAAGGGGTATTCACCCGGCCAATTAAGCTGCTCCGCATAATTAAAAGTATCAAGATCAAGGGCATCATAAACTCTTTCAATTTTATAATCTGAATCGGTGCGAAAGACTTTTCTTTCAGGGTGCTTCGTGAGTGTCTTTTGAACCTGATCGTTCCAGTCTTTTTTTGCTTCAGCCAGATCGGCCTTTTTGCTCTGATTGCTCATGTATAGCTCAAGCCCCCTTCCCCTTCATCACTTTGGCTATAGTATATCTTTAATCGCCTGCGCCACATCATCCGGCAGTTCGGCAACTTGCACACCGGAAGCAGTAAGCGCTTTAACTTTACTCTCGAATGTGCCTTTTCCTCTTTCGATAATTGCCCCGGCGTGCCCCATCCTTTTACCGGGAGGCGCGCTCTTGCCGGCAAGATAAGCGACAACAGGCTTGCTGATTGACTTTGAGATAAAAGCTGAAGCTTCCTCTTCAGCGCTACCCCCAATTTCTCCCACCAGGACTATCGCTTTTGTTTCAGGGTCCGTTTCATATTGCTGTAACACGTCGATGAAGTGCAAACCGACAACCCTGTCCCCGCCTAAGCCTACAACTGTGGTAGTGCCTATATTATTGGCAGTCAGGGCGCCAACAATTTCATAGCAGAGAGTGCCGCTGCGCGACACAACTCCGACCGGACCGGGAATAAAATATTTATTCGGCATAATCCCGATCTTACATTTTCCTGACGATACCAGGCCAAAGGTATTTGGGCCGACAACAACTGCTTCTTTTGTTTTGGCATAAGCCATGATTGCCATTGCATCATGCAGGGGTATATGTTCAGGAATGAGCACGATCAGCTTAATCCCGGCATCGAGCGCTTCAAATGCAGCATCACGGGCAAAGGGCGCCGGAATGAAAAGGATTGAAGCATCAGCAGGTTCTTTTTCCATCGCTTCAAAAACCGTATTGAAAACAGGCACTCCTTCTAGATCCTGCCCGCCTTTTCCCGGTGAAATGCCCCCAACTATCTTGGTGCCATAAGTAATCATCTGACCGGTATGGAACGAGCCTTGTTTTCCGGTAATTCCCTGAACCAAAACGCGGGTTTTGTCATTTATATAAATAGCCATCAAAACTACTCCTTTCTCTCTTTCAGCATGATCTACCTTTTGGGGTCAGGAAGCCCGGGCTGATTCAACTGCTTCACGGACAGCTTCTTCCATGGTGCTGTAGGCATTAATGCCGACTTTCTCCAGGATAGCCCGACCTTCGTTTTCATTGGTGCCAACCAGGCGAAAAGTAACAGGCAAGTTGAAGCCCTTGCTTTCCCTGACCTTGACAAAAGCTTCAGCAACAACATCACAACGGGTTATACCACCGAATATGTTAATCAGCAGTACTTTTGGATTTGTCCCCAGCAAAAGCTCCAGGGCCTGAGAAGTTCTCTCCACATCTGCTCCACCGCCGAAGTCAAGGAAATTGGCAGGTTTTCCGCCAAAATGCTGAACAATATCAAGGGTAGCCATGGTTATTCCCGCACCATTAGCCATGATCGCTATATTCCCGTCTAGTTCCACGTAGGAAAGCCCCAGTTCATCAGCTCTCAGTTCGAGCGCTGTTTTTTCTTTGATCTTCGGTAGTTTTGGATGCCGGTAAAGAGCGTCATCATCAATCGTAACCTTGGCGTCTGCAGCAATCAGACCCTGCGGAGTAACAGCCAGTGGATTTATTTCTGCCAACTCAGCATCCATCGCTCTGAAAAAATTATAAAGTTTGGGCAGAATGGAGATAAATTCTTTCTGTAAACTGCCACTTACCCCCATTTGCCGGCAAATCTCGCGGACAGCATAATCCTGCAGGCCAATTGAAACATCAACCGGCCACCTGATCATCCGTTCTTCGGGAACTTCTTCGATATCCATTCCCCCGTCAAGAGAGACCAGCACTATCGGCTTCCGTGCCGAACCGTCAACAGTTATCGCCAAGTAAAGCTCCTGTTCAATTTGCAATTTTTCTTCGACCAACAGTTTTTCTACCTTCAGATCGTTTAAACGCATCTTGAGGATTCGATCAGCCTCAGTCCGGGCTTCATCCGGATTTGAAGCAAACGAAATACCGCCTGCTTTGCCTCGCTTACCGCTTAAAACCTGGGACTTGATTACTACTTCATCCAGACCGGCTGCGGCTTCCGCCGCTTCATCAGCGCTGTATACCACTGTGCCGCGCGGCACCGGAATTCCATATTCTTTAAACAACTCTTTTCCCATGTATTCATACAGCTTCAATGTCCTGCCTCCATTCTTCTGATTGATATTAAGTGCTGTATTTTTTCAGTTTATTATATAGAGTAGCCAGGGATATATTCAAGGCCTGAGCCGCTTTTTTCTTGCCTTCCAGGCTTTCACCATATCTGGTCAGTGCCAGTTTCAGCATTTTTTCTTCCATTTTTTCCAGCGGGATGATCTCTTCAAAAGCCGGGGCTTCCTGCCTGCCCAGACGACCGATATAAGGGACAAGGTGATGATATTCTATGATCTGACCGTCAGCTTCAATCATTGCCCTCTCAACCGCACTCTGGAGTTCACTGACATTGCCCGGCCATTCATAAGACATCAGCTCCTGCATTGCCCGCGGTGATATATCGTTAACCGCCCTGCCCAGCTTGCGGTTTAGTCTCAACATTAGAGCTTCAGCAAGCAGTGGGATATCATCCGGGCGTTTGCGTAATGGCGGCAATTCAATGGAGACCAGGCTTAATCGGTGGTAAAGTTCTTCAGAAAAATAACCTTTATAGGATGCATCCAGCAAATTCTCGCCTGCTGATGCTATAATCCTGACGTCAATGGGTATCTCCTGATCTCCGCCAATCCTGGTGAAGGATTGGTCATCTAAAAATGAGAGCAGCCTTTTTTGTAAAAACGAGTTGAGGCTATTGATCTCCTTAATGAAAAGGGTACTGCCTTCGGCAAGCTCAAGCTTGCCTAACCTGGTCCTGAGAATTCCCGGCATTGCTCCCTTTTCACAGCCAAAAAGTTCAATCTCCTGCAGAGAATCTGGAACTGCCGAACAGTCAAATTCTATTAATGGGCGTTTATTCCTGACACTGCCGCCATGAACTGCCCGGGCGAAAAGGCTTTTACCAGTACCGCTTTCACCGCTAATCAGGAGCGGCGATTCGCTGCGTGAAGCTTTACGCGCCTTTTCAACTGCAGCGGAAAAAATCCGGCTTTGGCCGATCAGCATTTCAAAGCTACATTTGATTCCGGAAATCTGATCAATTTGAGCATAAAGGTTATCGATAATCGCATTGCTGTGTTTCAATTCATCCATCAGCTTTAAAATGTCGCCGACCGGCTGGAAAACGACCACTGCACCCATTAATTCGCCATCAACGATGATCGGCGAGGCATTGGATATAACATCGGCTGCAGAGCCACCGACATAAGTCCGGTATCCGGTAACCGGTTTCTGTTGGATTAAAGCCTGGGCCAATGCTCCATGGGGAGACACTTCAAAGATGGAGTGATTAATGCGCTTATTTTCCGGGATGCCAGTTACCCTGCTGAAGGCCGGGTTGACATATTTGATAATACCTTTGGCATCAACTACTTCAACCGCGTCCTGGACAGAGTTTAAAATCGCCAGCAGTTCGCCTTTAACTAGTCGGGTTTCGGCTAGCGTCCCCTGTGAATTAATGATTGTACTGATAATTGAATCCGGTGCAAACTGCTCCAGTTTTACTTTGCGATCTTTTTTTTGCCTCAGGTATTCCCCTACCTGTGGTTCACCGGTTCCATCAAGAATCAGATCCAGACCGGTTAAAGAGGAAATTTTATCCAGATCGGCTGTAATAAAAAGCTCTTTACGTTCTGAATCAGATAACCAGTCAATTGAACCATCGGGGCAGGCCAGGGCAATAAGTTCAAGTTCCGGGCATTGCTTTAAAAAACGATACAGTTCCGGACCCTGTTCAGCCCTGTTCACGAGGGCAATTTTAATCAAAATAAATACTCCTTCCTTCTTTACCTTAGAATATTCGTAAATATTAGAAGAAATCCTGCCGCTGCAGATTCTTTTTTCAATAAACAACTCGTCATTAAGGTTAAAAAAGCCGACTCAAATAACGAGCTTGATCAATTGAAACCAGGTTGTCTTTAAACAGTAAACTGATTATAATAGAAACTGCGACAATCTGCGGGCGTGGCGGAACTGGCAGACGCGCTGGACTTAGGATCCAGTGGGAGCAATCCTGTGGAGGTTCAAATCCTCTCGCCCGCACCAAGGGGAAGAAAAAAAGCCGGTGGCGATTACCACCGGCTTTTAGTATTTCTGAATCGATTTCTTTGATTTTTTTAACGGTTGCTATCCCGGATCTGAAGCATATGCTCATATACTTCATAAGCCGGCAGTCCTTGTGCTACGAGGGAATCAAGGTATTCGGTAATAAGCGGTTCAGCAATGGCCAGCAGTTCGGCTTTTTCTGCTTCACCCCAGGGGATCAGCTCCATGCCTGCGTCAGCCATAACCTGACGGGCATCCCCAGCCATCTTAGCATACTGGTCCGCACCTCTCATGGAGAGGTCGATACCACCACTGGCTTCTTCAAAGGCTGCCTGTACTTCTGCAGGAAGCGCATCCCAGGTCGCTTTATTCATAAAGATAACTTTCGCGGCATGCATAAAGTTCAAACCATCTGTGCCGTAATTAAGCACTTCATGCAGGTTATAAGTGTCAATCGCTGCATGGTCAGTCAATAACCCGTCAACAACTCCGCGCTCTAAAGCATCATATGTTTCCGGCATCGGGATCAGCGAAGCTAAAGCTCCCAGCGCAGCAATGGTCTTCTCTTCCATCTGACCGGATACTCTTAAGTCAAGGCCCGGGAAATCGGCCACGGTCCGGACAGGTTTATTAACTGTATAGACATTACCTTCAGGCGTCGTGAAAAGGGCAAAGACTTTGTAGGCGGCGTATTCGTTCTGGAAGTCTGCGTTTTCCTGATATAAGGTCCACAGAGTTGTTGCCGTTTCCTGGGTGGTTAAATAGTGAGCCGGGAAGCGGATCATATCGGTCAGTGGAAAACGGCCAGGTGTATAAGCCTGCATGGTAATCCCCAGGTCAACTGCCCCGGTTGCCACATCGTCGACCACGGCTGTGCTTTCCGAAAGGGCACCGCCGGGATAAAAGTTGATTACAAGACGTCCACCGGCCAGTTCCTGAACTTCTTCGATCCAGGGCTCAACAACATGGACATGGATCGGGTGCGGAGCGGGAAACGGCGAAGCAAAATCAAGCGTAATTACTTCAACATCTTCCGGTGCTTCTTCTTCCGGTGTTTCAACGGCACCCTGATCAGTGCCGCAGCCGGATAAAGCCAGCCCTAAAATAAAAATCACCAACAGGGGAAGCAGGTAAAACCGCCAATTCTTCTGGTTAAGCATCTAAAACCCTCCAATGTTATAATATGATAGACCCCACACTAGTATGCCAAAACAATAAAGCAATCAATTAAAACGCATGACCACCACCCCCCTCATAAGAATAACTATCAATTTCACTACCTAAACATCAGGTTCGGCAGGAACAGAACAATCTGTGGAAATGCGGTTACCAGCACAGCCCCGATTACAAGGGTAATCCAAAATGGAATCTGGTACCTGAAAACCTGTTCCGACGGTATTTTTGTCACAGAAGAAACAACCAGACTTACCACTCCCACCGGCGGGGTCAGCAGACCGGAAAGCAGCATCATGGTTGTCAATACCCCAAACCAAATCGGATCGTAACCAAGCGATAGAACTATCGGGTACATAATCGGTGTCATAATAACCAGGGTTGCCAGCTCATCCATAAAGAAACCCATCACCGTATAGATCAGCAGGATGAGCATGATAATCATAAAAGGGCTAACATCCAATGTCTGAATATAGTCAGATAAAACATATGGAATCCGGCTCCTGGTGAGAAATGTACCGAAAAGCTTTCCCCCTAAAATAATCATAAAAACCATGGCTGTAATGCTGGCCGAAGAGCTCAGCGCATCGATAAAATTTGCCCACTTTAGCCTGCGGGTAACCACGGCAAGGATAAAGGCCATGAATGCTCCGGCTGCACCGGCTTCTGTCGGTGTAAAATAGCCGGCATAAATTCCACCGATGCTAATTAAAAATATTACCGGAATAGGCCAGACATGGGCGATTTTTCGCCAGGTATGGGCAGATCTTTCAACTTTCTCTGTCACAGGCGGACCAAGTTGTGGTTTATAGAGCAGAACAATATAGGTTGTGATCATAAGCATAACCGTCAGCATAATTCCAGGCAGAAACCCTGCGATCAGCACCCGGCCGATCGACTCTTCTGTAAGAACTCCGTATAGAATCAGGGTAGTGCTGGGCGGGATCAGAATACCAAGTGTTGCCCCTACCGCCGCTACACTGGCGGCAAAACCGGTATTATAATTATGCTTGGTCATTTCCGGCACAGCTACCGAACCCATAGTGGAAGCGGCTGCAGTCGCAGAACCGCAGACGGCGCCAAAAGCGGCGGCTGCGCCTAAAGTGGCAATGGCCATGCTGCCCCGGAATCTATGAAATATATCGCTCATCGCATCGTACAAATCAGCTGCCACTCGCGCTTTGGATAAGAACAGACCCATTAATACAAAGAGCGGGATGACGCTTAAAGAATAACTGCTGATTAGAATACTGGCATCACTGCCAAATTTATTAAGAGCAGCGTTAATGTTGGTCAGCATTGTATTGCCAACCAGCGCCACGATAACCATGGAGATACCGACAGGCAGCCTCAAGGCCAGTAAAACAAAAAGGAGTACTATACCCAATATACCTATCTCAATCGGCGTCAATTTTAATTTCTCCTCCTTCAGGCTGCGGATAGAATAGGTCTGAAATCAGAACCAAAATAAAACCAATTATCGCCACGAAAGTTAACAGAATCACTGGCCAGTTTGGTATATTCAGGCTGGCGGTCATTGCCCCTGTACCCATCATGTAAATTCCGTAAACCAGAATTCGCCAGGCCATGACGCCGACAATAGCCAGGTAAATCAACTGTTTTAGAACCAGCACTGCTTTCTGCATAATTGGGGGTATAAACCTAAAGTAGACTTTGCTAAAAAAATCAATGACCACATTGTCTTTGTTGCTTTCAGCCTTGCCAAAGGAAAAATAGACAACGATCAGTAAAAATATGCCTGTAAGCTCGTAGATACCACGCAGACGAAATGTAAATAACGCCCGCCCGACTATATCAACTACAGTTATAGTCATCAAAGCCATTAAAAATATGCAGCTGATATAATGAAAATAGCGGTTGATCGCCAGCAAGACATTACGCACCGTCTTACCCTCCTCTTTTTTTCTGTAGCTTGTCATAAATAAACACGCAATTTTCATGCCACTAAAAGATACTTTCAAAACAGTACAGCAATTTCAAAGGTTTTTCAGACACCCCTGAATAGGCATTTTTTTCTGAGACCATCGGTAAAAAATAAAATTAAATAGCTGCTAAGAACCGGCACATGACTACAGGCATGAATAATTTTATGATTTCTAAATGAAACATATAGACCTTCCTGTATTTCAATATGAAATACAGGGGTGCGTAACAATTTACCTCCACTATAAACTGGAATTTGTTCTAAATGTTTTCAGGATAGCCCATATAGTCGATTATTTTAAAAGAAAGAAGAATATGGTTTTTAACATTTTCAGCATTCAATTCTACATTAATCAGCGCCATTATTCTGTTGATGCGGTAGACCAGGGTATTGCGGTGAATAAACAAGACCTTCGCTGATTTTACCAGGTTAAAATCGTTGACGATATAAGCTCTTAAAGTATTATAGTAATCACTTTGATTTTCTAGATCATGCCGCAGCAACTTCATTACAGCCGGGTGACAGATTTTATACAAGTCAGTCTTCCGGGCAGAATTGTGTATTAAATGATAGAGCACATAGTCTTCGTATTTATAGAAAGAGCGATCCTGGTCAACAATTTCGCCCAGCTCAATCGCAACCGCCGCCTGAAGATAATAATCCCGAATTTCAAGAATATCCATGCAACAAGAGCTTAAACCGGCGACCAGGTTATTGGCAGCGATAAATTTTTCCGCTTCATCAAGATAATTTGCATCAAGAGTTGAAGATTCTCCACAATTAATGATCAGCACCAGCACATCATTATAAATAATTGAGCGGCTATGCGCATTGATATTTTCGAGCTGATGAGCCAGAAAATCCAGCGTGTTGTTCACCAAATCATGTTTGGCCATTTTGACTTGTAATATGAAGTAATGATCATGAATTGACCAATCTAGATACTGCAGCTGGTATTTAAGAAAACTTTTCTTGGTAATCTTACCTTCGATCAGATCGGCGAAAAAGTAATTGTAAATTTCACCTCTCGTATTTTGAAAGACATGATCTCGCTGTAAGGCCAGGAATAAAATATCTCTCAGATATTCCGCCAGATGTAAATGAGCTTTTTCCAGCTCCCTGAAAGCCCCGATAACAATCAGGGTGCCGATTTTCGTTGAACCATTCATGATATTGGCATTTATCCGCGGGTGGGTAAAGATCGGAGAACAATTAAGCACCGGTTCCCAGCAGTTATTGAGCCAGTTTAGGGCATCATTCTCTTTCATGGCATTGACTGTTGCAATATCCGTATGTCCTTCCTCAACAATACTCTTCCATAAATGATCGATAGCATCACTGCTAACGTCCCTGGTATAGGCCAGCGTCCTGAAAGATGAGTCAATCACATACATGGGGTTGTTAAAAATTTTATAACTGGCATCAATGATATATTGAAGCCCTTTGTCCTTAATCAGGGCCTCCTGTAAATCATGGTCCCAATCACGATAGGTTTCAAATATTTCCTGGACTTCGTCAAATATACTCAAAGAATCCAGCGTCTCGTCAAGAACGATCAGGTTGCAGCGCTGTTCAATTTCTTTTGGTAAAATGCAGTCTTTTTGCGCCGGCAAAATAATGTTCAATAATCCTTCAACCGGCAAATCATCAAGGAGATAACCCTGACTGGCCAGATAAACAAAACTTTCTTCATACTCAACCTGACCCTGCTTTAAAAATTTAAGCGATTTCAATACCGGTCGATCATCTGAGTTTATATAAAACTGCGGATTATGGTGCTTTAATTGATGGGCAATCATTGACATACTGAGCAGCATTTTAATCAACCCTCACAAGTTTGGATCACCGTTTGCATTAATAAAACCATTATATTGTACTATTCGTACAAAAGACAAGCAGATAATTTGCATTGTTTGCCGATGACTTAACCGGAATAATTGCATAATATTATACATAAGTTATCTAAAATTTATACGAAAAGGATGAATCCAGATGTGGAAAAAGGAAATTATTAAACCAAAAACTGCTGTATCCCATCCAAGCACATGTTCAAATATGGTAAAAATAGGTCCATTTTTATTTATTGCCGGTCAGGTAGCAATGTTTGAAGATAGAACCATGGTCACAGGCTATAAAGATCTCGATCAAGAAGGTCGTAAAAAACTGCGGGCTGATGAAAATATTGGCGCTCATTTCAGGGAAGAAAAAATTGCCGCTCAGACTTATCATATATTTACCAATATAAAAAGGCTTATAGAAGATGCCGGTGGAACGATGGATGACTTGTTCTTGTTGCGTATTTTGCTTTGTGATATTAATTATTTCCCAGTCGTCGAAAGAGTGCGCAACATGTTTTATGACGCCGATAAGATGCCGATTATCACAACCATGGCCGTTGTAGCCCTCTGCCCGCCTGATGCTTTAGTGGAAATTGAAGCAGAAGCTTTCATCCCTGAGAAGGCTTAGCCAGTATTGTTCAGGTTAATAGAACAGCAGTAACTATAGGTTTGCGGTTCGGAATTTGAGGAGATGAGCATAATGACAGATTATAAAAATTCTCTGTCTTTGAAAGACCTCGTCATGGATGTTATCTATAAAAGGCGCAGTGTTCGCCGTTTCAATGACAAGCCCGTTTCAGAAGCGGATTTGAAATATATCCTCGAAGCGGGCAGATGGGCGCCATCTGGTGAAAACTCCCAGGGATGGCGATTTATTGTCATCCGGGACAGGGATATCATTGAAAAGTTAAGCGAGATTTCAGGCGATGGCAGCGCCAGACGCTTTACCGGAGAATATGTTTCAAAAAGGCTGCACAGCAGATTTACCGGATTGGAAGATGAGGAGAAAAAGAAAGCGGCTTTTCAAAAACTGATGAGCGGAAACGTGTCGCGTTTTGTATCAACTGCTCCTGTGGTTATTGCCATTGTAGGTAAAAAAGATGTCTGGGACGTACAGCTTGACAATGCTGCGGCCATTGAAAATATGTTGATCATGGTTTCTGCTCTTGGCCTGGGAGCAACATGGGTAATAGCACCCTGCACGGACATACGTGATGAGCTAAGGGTAAATGAGCTGCTCAACGTTCCAAAGGATTATAAAGTAATCAGCATTATCCCGATCGGACATATGGATCAGTTGCCAAACCCGAGACCACGCTTGGAACTAAAAGAGATTACCTTTGAGAATCAACTCGGCAATCCCTACTTCAAGGACTAAGGGGTGCGATTCAGATGACTAATACAGCATATCTAAACAGCATTATTAAAGATCTAACCGATGTTTTATGGGAAGAGCATGGAACAGGCGCAAAATACCGCACAACACTTGTCGGTGTGAATCACTTTATAAAAAATTTTGGCGATAAATTAACAGCAACCACATTAGATGATACTTTAAATAATGTTATTAAAGCATTGATCGATGAGGAAATAATTTGTGATGCAAGTTTTGATCAGCAGAACTTCGTTTTAACCCTTAGATTTAATGAATGCATGCACCTCAATATGGAAAAACAGCTGATCCAAAGTGGATTAAAGGTAATAAACTGTCCCTGCACCAACATTGTGATGCATTATATTGACAAGCTGGTTGGCAAATTCAGCGAGCTGGTTGATGTACAAGTTAACTTCAACCAATGTACCGCTACTGTCTGTGTGATGAAAAGCACCCTGCCCTAGTGATTTGATACCAGGGGGTTGAAACAAAATGACAGGGTTAAACAAATTAATATCATTGCGTGAAGCTGTGACAGCAATTCCGGATGGCTCGCATATCACTCTCAGCGGCTTTACTATTGCCCGCAATGCAATTGCCGTGGCGCACGAATTAATCCGGCAAAACAAAAAAGAACTCACTGTGTCCCAGTGCATCGGTGGTATGGACGCCGATCTCCTGGTTGGCGCCGGTTTGGTAAATAAATACATCTATGGTGGCGGCTCACTGGATCGTTTTGGGCCGCTTTCTAATATTAACCGGGCTATCGAACAGGGAACTATAGAAGCTGATGAATTCAGCGGTTTATCAATGGCCATGAGGTTTCTTGGCGGATCACTTGGTCTTCCCTCAATCCCGATCCAATCGCTATTCGGCTCAGATATCCTAAAAACCTTACTAAATAAGAATATTCCTGATGCTCATGTTATAACCTGTCCTTTCAGCAGGGAAAAAATGATTTTACTGAAAAGCCTTCAGCCTGATTATGCTTTTATTAACGTGCAAAAAGCTGACAGCCGGGGAAATGCGATTATCCACGGGCCGCGCTGGGATGAAGATGCGGCGAAAGCAGCAGACAATCTTGTCATTATTGCCGAGGAAATTATTCCCGAAGAGCTTACTCCGACACTGGTTGAAGAAGTCAGGATTCCCGCCTGCCTTGTTTCCATGGTTGTTCACCAACCTTACAGTGCCCACCCCACATCGCTTTATGGCTTTTATGATTATGACCGAGAGCATCTTACCGAGTATGTTACTCATGCCCGAACCGAACAGGGCATGGATGAATATTTGCAGCGCTACGTTTTCGGCCCGGAGGATTTCCCCGCTTATCTTGATCTGGTAGGCGGATTACCAAAAATGACTGCGCTGAAAGCGGACTCTCTAAAAAAATATTAGTTTCGAGGTGAACTAAGGATGCCGGGTTTAAATTTTTCACCAGGCGAAATTATGGCTACCGCTGGAGCTAGAGAATTAATAGACGGCCAAAATATCGTTGTCGGTATCGGTTTACCCCAGATTGCCGCCCTTCTGGCCAAGAATACCCATGCCCCCGGTTTATGCATAATCAATGAGCAGGGGATTATCGATCCTTCACCGGTCGATCCCGCCCTGGGGATGGCTGACCCCAGAATGTGGTATAAGGCGACCTATTTTACCTCTTTTATTGGTACACTGGGCAGTATTTTACACCGCGGAAAAGTTGACATCGGTTTTCTCGGTGCGCTGGAAATAGATCAATATGGAAACCTGAATTCAACCTTAATTGCCAATCCTGATCAAACTATCCGTCATTTTACCGGTAGCGGGGGCGGTAATGACATTGCTTCCTTCGCCGGAAGTATTATCGTCATTATGCGCCATGACAAGCGCAAACTGCAGGCAGCAGTACAATTTAATACGTCGCCCGGTTTTATCAGCGAAGGTAACCTCCGCCATGAACAGGGTTTAAAAGGCGGCGGGCCCAGGAAAGTTATTACCGATAAAGCAGTCATGGATTTTGAAGAATCCAGCGGGAGGATGAAGCTGCTGTCGATTCATCCGGG
>CAYTER010000023.1:0-33165 GCA_964436815.1 uncultured Syntrophomonadaceae bacterium | reverse complement strand
CAGTAGAAGAGCACGGATATTAATAACCGTGCTCTTCTTGTATTGCATCGCAATTTGACGTTACGTATACAGCCTGTTAATGTTTTAGCAAATGCCGGGAGGAACAATGGGGTAAAACAAGTGAAAAACAGAATCGAACGCGAACTGATCACAATCAAGACGATGATATTCGATTGATAACCTCTACCCTGCCCGCTCCAATTTACCCCGGGCCAGCGAGAAGAAGATGCCGAGAATACTGAGTACCCCGAAAACAACAAATGAAATCCTGGTCGCGGTGATGAGCAGCGGGTAATACTCTGGAGTAATTTCCACCTTGCCAATAATCGAAGCAAAGAGGACCATCACAATCGCCATGCTCGAGAGCTGCCCTACCTGCCTCATCGTTGCCAGGATAGCCGATGAAACTCCATAGTATTCTTTTTCGACAGAGCTCATGATCGCGTTGGTGTTGGGCGATACGAAGAGGCCGAGTCCCAACCCGATAATAACCATCGCTACAACTATAAAAACAAGCGATGTGTCCGGGCCGATAAAGACCAGCATAAATAGCGATACCCCTGATAAACCCATGCCGATCGAAGCCAGCAGTTTGGGATCAAACCGGTCTGAGAGACTGCCGGCGAGCGGTGAAAAGGCACCCTGCACAATGGCTTTCGACATTAACACCAGGCCGGCCATTTGCGGGGTCAGCATTTGGATATACTGAAGGTAAAGGCTCATTAAAAAGATGATCGCATAAGTGGCGCTGTAACTGATCAGGGAAGCAAGGTTTGAAAAAGCAAAGACCCTGTTGTTTTTGAACAGGCTGATATTCAGCAGCGGATTATCCACTTTGGCTTCGCGGCGGATATAATAGATAAAGCCGATTGCCCCCAATCCGATTAACCAGAGACTGCTGATTTCGGGGACAAGTGAAAACCCATACATAATCATTACAAATGTAATGCTGTAAATTGCAGCACTGGCGTAATTAAACTTAAGCGCTTTTTCTTCCACCCATTCCTCGTCAATCTTCCAGATGATCAGCGCCACCACCAGCACGCAGACCGGCAGAATTGAATAGAAAATACTTCTCCACCCGAAGTACTGGGTTAACAGCCCGCCGATATAGGGGCCAACAGCCTGCCCGAAATAAACTACCGCAACATTTACCCCCAGGGCTTTTCCCCTTTCTGTTATAGGGGTGACCGAGGTGATAATCGCCACGGCGGTACTGGAGATCATGGCGCTGCCGACACCCTGCAGAAAGCGGAACAAAATCAGCATCGCCGCCGAAGTTGAAAGAGCAGAGAGGAGGGAGGTAACGATAAAGATAATAAACCCGTAGGTAAAAATTTTCTTCCTGCCGTAAATATCAGCGATCTTGCCGAAAGGGATTAAAAACATCGCTGAAGCCAGGATATAGGAAGTAGCGACCCAGTTTAATAAAATGGCATCGATCGAGAATTCACTACCGACGGCAGGCAGGGCTACGCTGATGGAGGTAAGCATGTAGGGCATCAGAAAATGACTGACCGCAACTACGAACAATACAAGACTTGTGCTGAATTTATTGCTGATTGTAATCACCGGCTATCTGATCTGTGATGGTTACGAACCGTTTTCAGTGACAACTTCGTAAGGCCAGTCAACGATACCGCCAAAATCATAGACCCTGGTATAACCGAGATCGATTAGCTTCCGGGAGGCAATTTCGCTGCGTCTGCCCGTTCTGCAGTAAACCAGGATAACAGCGTCTTTGTCGGTCAGGATTTCTTCTGCCAGGTTCTCGATTTCAAAATCGGGAATAAGCAGCGCATCTTCAATGTGTCCCGCCTCGAATTCTTCAACAGTGCGAACATCAAGAATCACGACATCCCCGCTATCGATCATCTCTTTCGCCTCGGCCGCACTGATCCTGATATATTCAACCTGCTGTTCAGTTGTGTCTTCCAAGCCAGGTTCTTCAGGAACCGGGGGTTCGGAAGGAGAAACCGCAGGCTGCGGGGCGCACGAAGCTACAAAGATTGCTACCAGGAGCAGTAATACAATTATTATGCTATTGACTTTCATCATAATCTTCCCCTGTTATGATCATTAGTTGCCTACTTCTAATTATAGCATTTACCAGGCTTAATCTGCTCGACCTGAGAGAAGAAGCCAGCCGGATGAAGTGCATTGCTAACCGTCAAGCCCGATTTCAAAGGGATCAACGATCGTTGTGCCCCCATCGACCACCAGCACCGAGCCGGTCATGTAGGAAGAATCATCACTGGCCAGGAAGCTGCAGATTCCGCCCATCTCACCGGGCAAAGCGCCCCGGCCCATTGGAACGGCACGGAACTTACTGCTGTCTACCTGTCCGAACTCGCCAAAATGTCCTTCGGTCATCGGGGTATAGACGAAACCGGGACAAACCACATTGCAGCGCACTTTGTCTTTGCCAAAATCGCGGGCGGCCTGCTGGGTGAGCATGATTAAAGCCGCCTTGGAGGTGCAGTAGCCAACCCGGTCAGAAAGACACCTTAATCCCCCGATCGAGGCGATATTGATAATCGAACCGCCGCCATTTTTAATCATCATCGGAATGACAGCCCTCATCAGCAGGAAGGGGCCGGTTAAGTTTACAGCCAGAATATTATCCCAATCCTTGAGATCTATGCTGGTCACCCCACCCGGATGATTAATCCCGGCACAGTTAACCAGGATATCTACCTGACCGCCAAAGTCTGCTGCAGTTTTGACCATCTTTGTAATATCATCCGCTTTGGCAACATCTCCCGGGCAGACCTTGACCAGGCCGGGTGCGAGATCAGCGGCTACCTTCTCCAGTAGCTCCTGACGTCTCCCGACAATGCAGACTTTGGCCCCGTCTTCAACAAACCTTTGAGCGATGGCAGCACCTATGCCGCTGCCGGCCCCGGTGATGAGCGCGGTTTTATCTTTTAGTCTCATCGGTATAAATCACCTCGTCATTAATATAGTTACTTAGAAACTAAAAAATCAGTCTTCCCGCCAGTTCCAGTCGCGGTTACCCTTAAAAACATTGGCGTTCATCTCATTGCTGATAAAGAGATTGGCCTCAGGGAAAAGGCTGACCATGGCATAATAGAAATTGGCCACATCTTCAGTCTTGGCCAGTACTTCCTCTGTCGCTACCAGGTAATCGCGGGTGAAGCTAAATGAACTGGCGTCAAAAGGCATGCCGGGCTTCTGGTGCCCCGGGATCACGACTTCGGCATTCATCGCTTCCAAACGATCAAGGTCATTGATCCATTGCCGGCGTTCATCGGCGGTTATCTCGCAGGTAAAGGGGTGAGCCTGGTTAAATAAAACATCGCTGCCGATCAGAGTACTGATCGAGGGTATCCAGACCACCGTGTTATACTTGAGATCACCCATCACTTTTGGGATTATCTCGATTTTATGGCCTTCCAGTTCAAAGAAAAGTTCATTTAGCGGTTCGATCTTTACCGTTTTGCGAGGCACATTAATTACCCCGATTACTTCTTCCCAGTGCTCCATTTTGCCGAAGAATTGATCGTTTATTGTTTTGCACACTTCAGGAAGGGCAATCACCTTCGCGTTAGGGAAAGCTTCGGCGATATGCCCGGTGCCGAAGTAGTGATCCGGATGGGCATGGGTTAAATAGATCGTTTTTAAAACCTTTCCCGTCTCCAGAACCTCGGCCACAACCCGGTGGGCGTTGGATAGCGTCCACT
Organism: uncultured Syntrophomonadaceae bacterium; assembly: GCA_964436815.1. Classification (GTDB taxonomy): domain Bacteria; phylum Bacillota; class Dethiobacteria; order DTU022; family DTU022; genus UBA993. The sequence goes on along the minus strand of CAYTER010000023.1, from coordinate 29,461 downwards.
GAGTGTCAATCAAAGCTGCTTCCTCTTTACCGGTAATAATAACCGATGAAACTTCAAAACCCTTTTCATCGCTGAAATATGCTTTAGTCGAAAGCATGTCTTTTCCGTGCGTGTTTAATCTGACTTCCATCTGTAGCCCTCCTTGAGTAGACATCTGATGTAGTATTATAATATTATATAGTTAAATATAGAGCAATGAAATCCTGTTGTATATTTTAAGTTGACAACAGACCGGCCTGCTGTTACAAAAGAGGTTACATGGTTTTAATTACGAGGTGTTCATTATGATTACTGTAACGGTTAAGGGAGTAGCCGAAATAGGCAAAATGTTTAGCGCCGGCGGTGAAATGACCGTTGAACTGCCGGATCAGGCAAAGCTGAAAGATTTGCTTGATTACCTGGCGGCAGAGACCAGTACAGAGCTGGTGGAACATTTAACAACTGAAAAAAGCACTAAAACCTTGAGACTCCTGGTAAACGGCAGGGATATTGTTTTCTTGCAAAACCTTGATACGGAACTAAAAGATCAGGACCGGGTCTCAATCCTGCCCCTGTTAAGCGGAGGCTAAATATAAGGATAGTATAAATAACCTTTTTTCCTGTAAGATATAATCGGAGGTTTATTAATGAAAATAGCGGTAATCGCCTGCAAAACACTTGAAGACGAAATCAACCTGGTCATCAGGCAGACCGGAACTAACCATCAGCTCTTCTGGATTGATTCGGGCCTGCATAATTATCCGGATCGCTTAAAAGAAAATTTACAGCAGTCCATTAGCAGTGTTAGCGGTTTTGACAACATCGTGCTGCTGTTCGGTTTATGCGGTAATTCGCTGATCGGCCTTTCATCGCCAGACGCAAGCCTGGTAATTCCCAAAGTTGACGACTGCATTTCCATGTTTCTAGGCAGCAACAGCGTCAGAAGAGAGCTGGAAAAAGGCTTTCGGGCTTACTACCTGACCAGGGGCTGGCTTCGTTACGAAAATAATATCTGGCACGAATATGAAAGATGCCTGGAAAGATACGGACAGGAAAAAACCCGCTCTATTTTCCGGATTATGCTTAAACACTACACCCACCTGGTAGTTATTGATACAGGCGCTTTTGATTCAGAAGAATTTATCGCTGAAACTAAAACGATTGCTCAGGAGCTCACCCTTGAACATAAAGTTATTCCGGGGGATCTGTCCCTTTTACGGAGGGCTTTAGAGCAGGATTGGCAGAGTGATTTTGCTATCATTAAGCCGGGCGATAAAGTTTCCCTGCCGGACATGGGCACCTGCGAGAACTACATCATTCAGGATCAAATATTCGGAGTATCTTCGGCAGGCTAAAAGAAAAAGCGGCAACAAAAAAGCAGGGGGTTATCCTCATGTCATAGAGGGTAACCCCTTATTATTGATTAGCTAACTTAAACTGCTATAGCTTATTTATAGACACCGTATTCCTTGCTGAACTCAACCATGGCCTTGACGTTTTCCGGTTTCGCTTCATCGAGGAACGCGCCGTTGGCCAAAATCAAGCCGCCGTCTTTTCCGACAGTATCGATCAGCATCTTGCAGTAATTCTTGACATCTTCCGGTGTGCCAAGGTGCAGCAGCGATGATGGTACGTTACCGGTCAGGCAGGCTTTCTTGCCGACAGTTGCCTTAGCCTTCTGGATATCTGACTGGTCAATCATCAAGAGTGTCTTACCTTCAGGAATGTCCTGCATAACCTCCAGACGGGTATTCCAGCGTCCTTCAAGGGCGAGCCAGGGGACACAGCCTCCTTCAATCAAACCTTCCATGATCTGTTTCAGCTGCGGCCAGTAGAATTTCTTAAACTGCTCGTCCGATAGGAAGCCGTCAGCACCTTTATGCAGCGGCATAAAGATCAGTGGGTTACCGGTCATCTTCATGGTGTTAATACCCATAGCGGTCATGATCGGGATCTGCTGATCGAGTGCTTTAAGCAGCGTTTCCGGCCTCCGGTACATATCGAGCATTACGCCATGGGTCCCTCGGAGGGTGTCGCCGATAACATCAAAAGGCGCCTTGCTGTAGCCAGCCAGAATGTTGGGGTAGCCGAATGATCTTAATTCAGCGTCACAACCACCCATGGCCATGGCCCATTTCATTGCTTCAGCCCCGGCTTCAAAGAGGGTCTTGAAGGTTTCCTGTACCGGGGGGAGGGCATAAGGAATAAAGTTGAAAGCAACCCCGTACATTTCAAGGATTCCGGTAAAGGAGGGCAGCATGGTAAATCCATTTAACGAGCCGAAAACACGCGGCAGGTAGAAATTCTGGAAAAAGAATGAAGGATCGGTGAGCAGGATGTCGTACTCATCTTCTGTCATATATTCCTTTTCAAGGCACTGGTAACAGTGATTATCTCCGACTCCGTGCCCCGGCCAGGCATAAAGCTTGTAATCCATTAATTCAAAAAATCTGCCCGGACCAAGCACAGAGGCGCCGATATGCATATCGGGTTGGAATTCCATGATATACTTTTTAAAGGCGGATGTGCATAATTCATAATCATACATTGCGTCTTTCAGTTTAACCCCTGAGTAATAATAAGGGAACATGCTGGGGTATATGGTAACCGGCACTCTGTCCGGCTTCTTCTTCATTTGAATGGCGTCTTTTATCCTGGTTATGTTAGCTTTGTATAGCGCTTCTGCTTCTTTAGTCTGGAATTGTACATCGTTACCCTCAGGGTCTTTCGGGGAGAGCAGTTTTTGAAACTGCGCTTCCTGTTTCTCAGCAGCAGTCATCTGTTCCCAACTCTTATCCATGGTTCAACCTCCTATCCATTGTTTTGCCAGCTTAACTGCATCGGTTGCATCTAAGCCGTAAGCATCTGCGCCTATATAATCTTTTACCATTTCATCAATCTGGCCTCCGCCGATCATCACTTTGATCTTATCCCGAAGACCTGCGGCCGCAATTGCATCAACGGTCTTTTTCATTGACTCATGAGCAAGGGTTAAAAATCCGCTCAAGCCGATGACCGGAGCATTGGTTTCTTTTATTTTATCAACTATAGTCTGAATCGGAACATCCACACCAAGGTCATGAACATTGAAGCCGTTTGCATCAAGCATGAAGACAACCAGGTTTTTGCCGATATCATGAATATCGCCTTCGACTGTCGCGATGATGACATCCCCTAAGTTATTGTCCTCACCGCCCCGCGCTTCCTTAAGCTTCGGCTCAAGCAGCGCAACAATGTTTTTCATAATTTCGCCTGAGTAAATCAGGTCAGGGATGAAGTATTCACCCTGTGAGAATCTGCTACCGATTATGGACATTCCCTCTTTCGCTTCTTCCAAGAGCGCTGTGGGATCGCCACCCTTGTTCAAGGTTTCGTTCACATATTCGATAGCTTCTGCTTCCTTTAAATCTGACAGTAGTTTAACCAGATTTCCCTGCAAAATCAAAACCTCCTTTTAATATAATAAAGTATTTGCAGACTAATATGCAACAACTTTCATTATTGCCCCTAAAATTAATGTTGTCTGAAAACTTCCTCTCTGCCGGGATAGATCACTGAATTATTTTTATGTTGCTGGTAGGTATATTCTATATTTATATAGGGAATTCTGTCAAGTCGTCCGGATCTCTTTATTATTGCCTGAAAATATGTTATGTTATATGTATATTCACAGGAATCTATATGCTTAAAACTATTACGATATAAGAAAAAGGAGACGTTATGGCTGATGAAAATAAGCGGATAACCACCAGTTTATCTGTAGAAAGCATTGACCGTAACTCCTTTGAACCGGCTTATGTTCAGCTTGTTGATATTCTCAAGAGGCAGATAACCTCAGGGGAACTGAGAATCGGGGATCGACTGCCTTCTGAATCACAAATCTGCAATCTCTATAAAGTCAGTCCCATGACGGTCAGAAGGGCGATCAACATCTTATCCGATCAGGGTTTGGTCGCCGCCGCCCAGGGGCGGGGAACTTTCGTTAAACCGATAAAACTGGAAACTGCTTCTTTTCACCTGTTGGAACTTCAGGAAATTTTCAATGACGATCGGACCAGGGTTACAATTTTAGAAGTAAGAATTGTTTCGGCTGATCAGAGAGCCGCACAGAAACTAAAAGTTAAAGAAGCGGAAAGAATAATTTACATCCGCAGGTTACTCTCACGCAGCGAAGAACCGTTGCTCTATCACCGTGAATATTTGCTTTACGATCCGAAACGGGCAGTCGTAGAATCCGAACTTGGGGTAACTTCCCTGCGCGGTTTGTTCAAGGGTGATGAAAGCAGCGATTTTAAATTTGGTGAACTGAGTATAGAAACAACGGTCATTACCGATGATGAGGCCCGGATTTTACAGGCCCCGGAAGGTACAGCTGCTTTTAATCTGGAGCATATCTTTTATGACTACACTGATAAACCCGTTAGCTGGGGATGGTTTATCTGCCGCGGCGACAGGCTGCGCTTTACCTCAACTATCGGTTACCGTAACAGGGAGGTTCTGGCCTGATGACCGTAAAAAAAGATGACCTGATCAAAAACATAGTAGAACTTGATGAAAACAATTCTCTTGATATCGTAAAAAAAAGGCTTAAGGCCCAGGAAGATCCCCTGTCAATCGTGCAGGATTGTCAAAAAGGGATGCGCATTGTAGGCGAGCGCTATAGTGAGGGCAAGTATTACATTGCCGGGCTAATCATGGCGGGAGAAATATTAAGGCAGATCATGGAGCTGATCGAACCAACCCTTCAGTCTTGTCAGAGTGATGAAAAAGCATCGGGGACCATTCTGCTGGGCACCGTTAAAAATGATATTCATGATTTGGGCAAGAACATTGTAAAAATGCTCTTTACCTGCCACGGCTTTACAGTGCATGACCTGGGAGTGGATGTGTCCCCAGGCGATTTTGTTGCGGAAGCGGCAAAACTGAAACCGGATATTATAGGCCTTTCCGGATTAATTACGGCAGCCTATGACAGCATGAAAGAAACTATCACCCTGCTGAAGCAGGAGACGGCCAAGTGGCCCAAGAAGCCTTACATCATTATCGGCGGAAGCCAGATCGACGAACCGGTTTCAAACCTGGTCGGCACCGATTACTGGGCAAACGAAGCCGACGCCGGGGTTAAAATCTGTAAACAGTTGCTGGCCGGCCAGCTGTAAAAAGAAGCTGATCATTCGTAATTATTCAGTCTGCTCGTCTTCCAGAATCATCTCCGCCGCTTTGCGGGCAGCCCAGGCCACCACAGCCGCGCATTTAATTTCATGGCCTTCCATCGATAGAAATTCAACCAGTTCCTTTTCATCCAACAGGTTATAGCTACGCCCGAATATTTTATGCTGCACCCCCGGACAGGTTAGAGCGCCAAACTCCTCTTGAAAAGTGTCGCGGTAGGCAAAGAGCTTATCACGACCGTATTCAAATTCTTTTTGGACTTCTTCGCCGCCTTTTTCAGCATCGGCAACACTGGGCATATATTTAGCCCCGATCGCCAATAGTCCGCTGCACAAAGCGCCGCAGCTGCCGCTGCTGGCAGCAACCCCACCGGTTAAAGCCCAGGAAGCGGAAACCATTTTTTCAGATATAAAGGGAAAGGCACAGCTTAAACCGTGAAGAGTGCTTCTGGCACAGGTGTCATCACGCAATTGCGCTTTAACAGCTTCCTTCTCTGCCAGGTCGCATAGCTCTTTTTTCCGTTTTTCGTTCATAAGTTTAATACCTCAACTGATTTGTATTGGCTGATAGCTTACCCTATAAGCCGAGATAGGCTTTTTTAACATGTTCTGTTTCAAGCAGGAAATCGCAGGCGCCCTCATTTACAATCCGACCGTTTTCGATCAGGTAAGCGCGATCGGCAATTTCCAGGCTCTGCTTAACATTCTGTTCAATCAGAAAAACAGTAATACCGTGATGGCGGAGCGACTCAATGATTTGAAAAGATTCTTTTACCAGCTTCGGGGCCATGCCGTATGAAAGCTCATCAAACATCGCCAGTTTTGGATCAGACATTAAACAGCGCCCCATGGCCAGCATCTGCCGCTCGCCACCACTTAATGTTTTTGCCATCTGCTTTTCCCGCTCTTTCAGGCGGGGGAAAATATCATAGACCTTGGCGAGCATCTCTTTTTTGCGTTTCCAGTTTTGCATCAGGTACGCGCCCATCTCCAGGTTTTCCAGGATCGACATATCGGGGAAAAGTCTGCCGCCTTCCGGCAGGTAAGATATGCCCTTTGCCACGATTGCATTGGGCTTTAGGCCGGTTATATCCTCCCCCAAAAAGTGCACCGAACCGGAAGCCGGTTTAAGCAATCCTGCTATGGTGTTAAGCAGAGTAGTTTTACCAGCGCCGTTCCCTCCAACCAGAGCTACAATTTCACCTTCGTCGATTTTGAGGCAAACATCCCATAAAGCCTGCGAATTCCCATAGAAAGTACTAATCTGGCTGACCGTTAACATCTTTATCTGATCACTCTCCCAGGTAAACTTCGATAACTTTCTCGCTGGAGGATATCTCTTCCGGGGTTCCTTCTGCCAGCTTCTGGCCGTGGTGAAGCACGATAATGCGTTTACAGATATTCATGATCGCTTTCATAACATGCTCAATCATGACAATGGTTATACCGCGGTCCTGAATGCTCTTGACCATCTCCATCGACTGAGTTACCTCAGTCTGGTTTAAGCCGGCCATCACTTCATCGAGCAACAGCAAGTCAGGCTTAGTCGCCAGCGCCCTGGCCACCTCCACCCTCTTCTGGTTAACCAGGGTCAGGCTGCCGGCCGGAAGGTCGCGTAATTCAGATAAACCCATAAAGTCAAGAATTTCTTCTGTTTCCTGGGCAGCAGCATCCCGGTTTTTGTGTTCCGTTTTGCCAAAGATGGCTCCGAGTAAAATATTCTGGCAAACAGACATATCCGGAAAAACTTTTACCAGCTGAAAAGTCCGGGCCAAACCCTTATGACAAATCTGGTTTGGGGTCAGGCCCCGGATATTTTCATTTTTAAATATAATATTTCCCGCCTGGGGAACCAGCGCTCCGGACAACAAATTAAATAAAGTAGTTTTGCCGGCTCCGTTAGGGCCGATCAGGCCTACGATTTCGCCCGCTTCTACATGAAAATCAACATCAGAAACTGCGGTAAGTCCTCCAAAACTTTTGGTCAGTCCCTCAACTTGAAGCATCGGCTTTATTTCCTCCCAGCCTCCGCCAGCGGATTTTTTGCACTATACCGATCAAACCGCTTGGCAGATAAAGGATCGTTATAACCATTATTGTTCCGAAAATTAACATGTAGTGGTAGGGAAACCTGGTAATCAAATATTCCTGCAGATAGGCAAATACCGCAGCGCCCAGAACCGGACCGACTAGATTACCCAACCCGCCAAAAATAGCCATCAAAACCGGTAAAAATGAATAAAACGGGTTATAGGCAATATAAGGGTCGATATAGCCCCACCTGGTGGCAATGATAGCCCCCGTAAGCCCTACGAAAAAAGCGCTTGTGGCAAAGGTCACGATTTTAACCATTGTAACATTTATGCCGATATGAGCAGCCGCTTCTTCACTGCTGCCAATGCTGGACAACGCCAAACCATATTTGGATCTGCGAATATATATTGTCGTTAGCAGCAATAAAACAAATATTGTGAGCATGATATAAAATACTGTAACATTGTCAACACGCTGCACAAAATGCCCTCTTGTTCCGATGATGTTTACTTCCCACCAGAGGGTTACGTGTTTGATCAGCTCCACCAGGCCGAATGTAAAAATGGCAAAATAGACTCCGCGCAACCTTAGTGTTATTGCCCCGACTAAAAAAGCCAACAGAAAGCTAACCACCCCCCCCAATATTACAACGACAGGAATGGGCAGGATCTTGCTAAAAATCGCCGCCATGTAAATCCCCACACCGAAAAAAGCTGCTGTGGCCAGAGAAATATAACCAGTGGGGCCGGAAAAAATTGTCCAGCTTACGGTCATGATGATGAACATGATCACGCTGGTTAGCAAAATGACGGTATAAGCCCTGGCAAATGTTGGGATTAAGGCAACAAAAACCAAAACTGCCAGCAGAAGCAGCGGAATGATAAATTTTTTATTTTTATTAAGGACAGTATTCATTTTTTACCTCCCCAAAATGCCCATCGGCCTGATGAGCAAGAGCAGCATGAACAATACGTAATAGGCAGCAAGAGTCAGCCCGGGTTCAATGGCGTTGACTATACCCCCGATTAGACCTAAGATAAAGCCACCCAGCAAACTGCCGGGTATGCTACCCAGTCCACCCAGGACAACTACAATAATCGCTATAATTGTGTACTGCAAGCCCATTGTCGTCTGGATTGGATACACCATACTCAGAAGCACCCCGGCAAAGCCGGCCATCAAAGCGCCGAGGCCAAAGCAAAGGGCCAGCATTTTATTAATATCAACACCCATGATCCCCGCTGATTCCGGATCCTGGGCCGCAGCCCTGATCGCCTTGCCAGTTCGCGTTTTTGTCAGGAAAAGATAAAACAGAACACAAAGAACAACCGCGAAAACAAGGATTAAGAGGCGATTGGCAGAAAATCGGATATCTCCAAGGTATACCGAATAAGCCATGAAGCTATAGCCTTTAACCTGCGAACCCCAGATGATGGTCGCCAGGCTTTGGATGATAAACATGATCCCGAAAGCCAGTAAAATTGAATTACCTTCAAATGCTGCAATACTGGGAGAGATTTCTTTTAGCCTTTTAAACAAAAAACGGTGAACAAGATAGCCAATTATAAATAAAAAAGGCCCGCTGACCGCAAGGGCAAAGATCGGGTTAACCTGGTATCCTGTAAAAAGCAGCCAGGTTATGAACGCGCCAACCATAATGAATTCGCCGTGAGCCACGTTTAAGATCCTGGCCACCCCGTACTGCATGCTCAAACCGACAGAAATTAAAGCATAGATACCACCCAACACCAAACCACTGACCAGTATGTTAATAATCGCAATTGTCATCAAACCAGCTCCTGTCGCTTGCCTTCATTAAAGTAACAGGCTGCCCTCCAGGTATAATACCTACCTTAAGAACGGTCGGTTTAATTAAGCACCTTAAAGGCAGCCTGTCATTTATGCCCTGCAAGTATCAATATTACTTACTTACTTCAGTAAATTCGAATTTTTACTGTCCCATCCAGTTAGGCTTAACTATTGGAGCAGCTGTAGCCTGATCAGCAGGGGCGACAACTTCGAACTTGCCATTTTGCCATTGACCAACCTGTCCGACATAAGCACTGGCGGGCAGCTGACCATTTTCGAAATGGATTGTTCCCATAACGGTTTCGAATTCTTCAGTAGCGATAATATCTTTGATCACAGCGTGGTCAAGGGTGCCGGCCCTTTCAATAGCCTGCTCCAGGATCTGCAGCGAGGCATAATAGGGCAGGTGGCCCCACCAATCGAACAGGTCTTCTCCACCGTAGTAGGCTACAAATTTATCATAAAATTCAGCCGGCCCAGGGCCGCTTTTCTCATTCCAGGCTCCCCAGGACATAACACCTTCAACCATTGGGCCGAAGATACCGGGGAAGAACTGGAAGTTACCGCCCGGGCCAAGCAGCAATACATCGGGGCTGTAACCCATCTCGATCATCTGACCCATGAGCAGGAAATTCTGGTCCGGATAGGCGAAGCAGAGGAACGCATCAACGTCCGCTGCCTGCGCTTCGGTGATTAGAGCGGATAAATCATCAACTCCGAACGGAACGCTTGTAGAAAAGGCAACATCGATCCCGTTTGCCTCCAATAACGGAAGGGCATCACCTGAATACTCAATGCCGTGCTGATCGGCAATAAAAATGATCGCTGCCGATTCCACACCCATTTCAACCAGCATATCGACCAAAGCCGGCACCTGGTGGGTAGCATGGTTCAGGATCGAGAAGAAGTAAGGCAGGCTGGCCATGAGAGGTTCAAGTTCCTTAGCTCCTCCTTCGGCACCCAGAAGGATGTAACCATTCTCGTTGGCTAACTCAGCTGCTGTTTTAAGGAAAGCTGTGCTGACCGGCGGCAGAAGGAAATCAACCTGATCTTCAACCATCAATCTTTCCAAAAGCCTGGTCATCGTGCCTAAATCTGAAGTATCATCGTAGATGAGCAGCTCAACCGGCAACTGTTTGCCGTATTCTTCCACGTAAATACCGCCGCGCTCATTGACCTCATCGGCCCACATTCGATAGATAGGCCCAAATGCGGCTTCATCAAATACGGCATATGGTCCCGATTGCGATCTCGATCCTCCAAAAACTAACTTATCCTTATCCGGAAGCGGCTCATCAGGCGCAGCGCCATCTGAAGCGCAGCCTGCCACCATAAACAAAACCAGACCGAGAATCAGCAACATAAATAAAAATCTTTTTGCCATAAATTTATACCCCCAAAAAATTATTTTCTTACCTGTGGAATGTCCTGCAGTATTGCGAAGGAGAAAGTTACTCGTTTAACACCCCCTCTTAAGGGTATAGTTACTAACCTTCCCAAAAAAAAGTTGATATCTCTATATATATAGATATATAATATTTGTAGCCTTTTGTCAAACTCGAAAATTTAGCACTCACCTTGCCCATGTTAATATTACAGGATTTATTTCAATTAATACTTCTTGGAAAGAATTAAAAATTAAAAACGAAAGGAGTTTAAGTTAAATGATTTATGATATTAAGCCGACGCCCCCGGTGATGTTCGGTTATGATTCTACAGAGCAAACCGGCGAAAAAGTCAAAGAGATGGGCTGCAGCAAAGTCATGGTGGTTTTTGACGAAGCGATGAAAAAGCTGGGGTATGCCGACAAAATAATAGGCCTGATCAAGAAAGAAGCAATTGAAACTATCCTCTTTGATCAGGTTATCCCCGACCCCCCCTCAACGATCGTCGAAGAAGGCGCTCAAATTGCCAAAGAGAAAAATGTGGATGGCATCGTTGCCATCGGTGGCGGCAGTGTCCTCGACGCTGCCAAAGGGATCAATGTCCTCATTAATAATGATTCACCAATCGTCCAGTATTTTGATAAAAGCATCCCTTTAAAGCCGGGAAAAACCCTGGTTCTGATTCCCACAACTGCCGGAACCGGCAGCGAAGCTAACGCAATCAGCGTAATTACCGACAGCAAAACCGGGGTAAAAAGCGGTGTTATCGGTATCCCCTGTGTCGCCAGCCTGGCTATTGTCGATCCGATCTTTACGGTCGGGCTGCCCAATGAATTAACGGCAATTACAGGCATCGATGCTTTTTCTCACGGGGTCGAAGCGCTGACTTCAGCCCTGGCTAACCCGGTATCCGATATTTTGGCTGAAAAAGTAATCGGTCTGGTTTATCAAAACCTGCCCATCGCCATGGCCGATCCGCTAAACCGTGACGCCAGGGGCAACTTAAGTTTGGCGGCAATGATCGCCGGGATGGCCTTCAACGATGCCCCTCCACAGCTCGGTCATGCTATTGCCCATACACTCGGAGCTTATTTCCACGTTCCCCACGGCATCCTCTGTTCAATCGCCCTGCCCGAAGCGGTAGAATATGTGGCCGACACCCTGCCTGAAAAAATCAAGACTGTCGGCAGGGCAATTGGTATTAACATGGATAAAGTGAAAGAAGAAGATATTGGAAAAGTTGTTGCCGATAAAATCAGGTTATTTTCTGATGATTTAGGGTTGCCGCTGATGAAGGACCTAAAAATCGACAAGGAAGAGATGGCCAAAATCGCCCCTGAAGTATTAAATGATGATTGCGGTCATTTTATACCGAAGGAAACCGATGCGGAAACGGTGAAGAAAATACTTGATAAAACTTTTGAGGCATAAGGAAAAGAAATTTAAAAAAAGGAGAAATAAGATGTTAAAAGGTGGATATGCAGGAAAGACATTGCGCGTTAACTTAAGGGATCAGACTTTTTCAATTGAGCCAACCTCCGAAGAGATGGCCCGTGACTATATCGGCGGCGCCGGGTTTGGCATCAAAACCCTTTTTGATGAAGTACCTCCGGACACAGACCCTCTGGGACCGGATAACAAATTAATATTTTCATCCGGCCCTTTCTGCGGGACTTCAGTTCCCTGTGCCAGCCGGATGACGGTAACAGCCAAATCTCCGCAAACCGGAGCGGTAGGGATGGCCCTATCCGGGGGATATTTCCCCGCTGAAATGAAATTTGCCGGATACGATACCATCATCATTGAGGGCAAAGCGGAGGAACCTTGCTATTTATGGATTAATGATGACAAAATTAGCTTCCGGTCGGCAAAAAAAGTATGGAACACCCGCACTTTTGACTGTCAGCAGATCATCAAAGACGACCTGCGCGATCAGAACATCCGTGTTGCCGCGATTGGTCCGGCGGGAGAGAATTTATCGAAAATGGCCTGCATCATCAATGAACGCAGGGCTATCGGCCGCAAAGGACTGGGTGCGGTAATGGGTTCTAAAAATTTAAAAGCAATCGCTATCAGGGGCTCTAATGAAATCGGCATTGCCGATCAGGACGCCTATGCAGTAGCACTGGCCAGTATGAGAAAAGCGCTAAAAGATAATGAAGTAACTTATCCGAAATTTTCAAAGTTCGGCACTCCTCTGGCCTACGCAGTCACCTCTGAAATGGGTATTTTCGCTACAAAAAACTGGTCTGCTACCGGTGAGTGGGACCCCTTTGACAAGCTGGGGCTCGATGCAGCGGAAGAGGTAAAAATTGGCCGGCATCGCTGCTATAACTGCCCTGTCGGCTGCAGCCAGATGAGCATTGCCCGTAGTGGAAATTACGCCGGGATCATGACCGAGGGGCCGGAATACGAGACGGTCTATTCTCTCGGCGGCACAGTCGGCATCGATAACTTTGACGCCGTTATTGCCGGAGACCGCCTGTGTGATGAACTGGGGCTCGATACTATTTCAGCCGGGGTTACCATCGGCTGGGCAATGGAGCTCTATGAAAAAGGCATTTTAACCAAAGAGGATACCGGCGGAGTTGACTTAAATTTCGGCAATGACCAGGCAATGATGGATCTGCTGATTGATATTGCTTACAAACGTGGCCTTGGCGCGCTGTTAACTGATGGCTGTAAAGCCGCTGCTGAGAAAGTTGGCAAGGGTTCGGATAAAATAGCGATGCATGTCAAAGGTCTTGAAATGCCGGCCTATGATATACGCGGCGCAAAAGCACATGGTTTGAATTATGCCACTTCCTATACCGGTGCGGATCACAATCGCGGTTATTCAAATCACGAAATTTTCGGCATTCCGGTTCCGGCACCGGTCGATCGCCTGGCGATTGAAGGTAAAGGCAAAGAGACGATTTACAACCAGGATGTTACCGCTTCCACTTGCGACAGCGCGCCGATGTGCAGTTTCTTCCTCGGCCAGGCCTTTATCATCGGAGCGGAAGCAAATACGGCCAACCTGTTAAAAGCAATATCCGGTATTGATCTTACCCCCGAAGAAGTTCTGGCAGCCGGAGAGCGAATCACCAACCTGGCCAGGGTTTTTAATGTTTTGGCCGGCCTTGGCCGCAGTGATGATACTTTTCCGGACAGGATTTTAAATGAACCGATTCCAGGGGGCAACTCCAAGGGCCATTTAATCAGCCGCGAGGACCTGGATAAAATGCTTGATGAATACTATGATGCCCGCGGATGGGATAAAAACGGGGTGCCGACCGCTGAAAGGCTTAAAGCACTGGGACTTGATGAAGCAGCAGAAAGACTGGCGAAAAAATAACCGTAAACGGGTGTTAAAAAAAACCGGAGGCAGGTTGACGCTGCCTCCTTTTGTTTTAAAACCTTACTGTTAATAGAATTTAGGTGTTATAATGAGCTAAAGTCATGATTAAGAAAGGGGAATGAGACGTGGATATCGTTAGCATGCTTACCAAGCAGTTAAGCGATCCTAAAGTTCTTGAAGAGCTGGGCAAAAGGGTCGGCGCCGACCCAAAACAGACTAAACAGCTGGCCAATGCAGCCCTGCCGGCATTATTGGGCGCGCTGCAAAATAACGCTGCCAACCCCGATGGCGCAAAAGCACTAAACAAGGCTTTAGACGATCACAAAGACGATAAGATTGACGACATACTCGGTTTTTTAAAGAATGTTGATACAAACGACGGGGCAAAAATGCTGCAACATATTTTTTCCGATCAGAAAGAAGCTGTTCAGGGTGATCTGGCCCAAAAAGCAGGGCTCCAGAACAATCAGGTTTCAGATCTGCTGACCCAGCTGGCTCCCCTGGTGCTGGGTGCTCTCGGTAATCAGAAAAAACAGGCCGGACAGAGCGATCTGACCAACCTGATCGGCGGAGTGCTTGGCAGTTTCTTTAAGAAATAGTGATCAAGCTGTAATTAGGGTAAATATTAAAAGGGAGAAGCCACCAACTGCTAATGGTGATTTCTCCCTTTTTTTCAGCAAAAGTCAGGAAACCAGCCCCTTCTTGCGGGCAACGATCCAGCCGAGAAAAAAGAGAATCGCTGCTGCCGCCAGCCAGGCAAACACAGTGAGCACGACCGGTCCGGCTGTGTGCCGCACCCCGATACCAATTAAAGCCCAGACAAAAACAGCGGCATAGATATAATCCTGCCTCAGGTAGAAGACGGCCAGGGCAACGAGCACGGCAATGATGATCATCAGAATGGTGAAGATCACCGCGCCGGTACCTGTTCCCAGCCAGCCAATACTAAATAACCAGGCATTAAAATTAACAATCGTTGCCGCGGTTATCCAGCCAAGGTAAAGGCTGAAGGGGTATTTGACAATAATCCGATCATAAATTGTTTTCTCGGCAGTAACTGCGCCAATTCTCAAATAAATGGCAATGAGCGTCGCTAAAAGCAGCAGCATGACGATCATCGACCAGCCAATCTTCTGGTAGTGCCAGGCAAAGAGCCACAGAATATTAAATAACGAACTGACCGCAAAAAGAACTCCTACTGCCTTAACCAGGGGGTTTTCCCGGAAGGCAGGGATGGCCTGATAGATAATAAAAGCAATTAGCCCCAGGTAGATTAAACCCCAGATCGAAAAAACATAAGTGGCGGGAGTAATCAGAACCGGATAAAGTTCAGATAAATCTCCCTGGGTCAGGCCATTAAAAGGGATGGCGTTGGAAAGAAAATTAAAAAGCAGAACCAGAACCAAAGCGCCGATATTGACATAAGCTCTGACATCGCTACGAATCATCATGTTCTCACTCCTTTTATACTGCTACTCGCTTTAATTATACCTCAACAGGTGCGCCAGGGAAGCGCATGGTTGCAAAGTAATCATCAATCGTTTCAGCCCGGCGGATTAGCTTGATTTTACCTTCTTTGGTCAACAACAGTTCCGCTGATTTTAACTTGGCATTATAGTTAAAACCCATGGAATAGCCATGAGCTCCCGTATCATGGATTACCACCAGATCACCCGGCTCAATCAGGGGCAGCCGGCGATCAATGGCGAACTTATCGCTGTTTTCGCAAAGTGATCCGGTTACGTCATAAAGCTGATCGGCAGGCGCATCCTCTTTGCCGGGAACGCTGATGTGATGATATGCGCCATAGATGCCCGGACGCATCAGGTTGGCCATGCATGAATCAAGGCCGACATAATTTTTATATTTTCGGGCCACATGGCGCACCCTGCTGACCAGGTAGCCATAGGGTCCGGTAACCAGCCGTCCGCATTCAAAGACGATGCGTAAGGGGTCCAGCCCGGCAGGGATAATCAGCTGGCTGTAAAGTTCCCGCATGCCCTTGGAAATCAGTTCGAGATTAACCGGCTCTTCATCCGGCCGATAAGGGATGCCGATCCCACCGCCCATATTAATCAGTTCGATCCGCACTCCACTTTCATCCTTTATTTTAACCGCCAGCTCGAAGAGCATGCGCGCCGTTTCTACAAAGTAACTGTTTTCCAGTTCATTGGAAGCAACCATCGTATGCAGGCCAAAGCGTTTAACCCCTTTAGCCTTCATGGTCCGGTAAGCGGAAACAACCTGATCCCTGGTAATACCATATTTTGCTTCGTGGGGTAAACCGATCAGCACATTCCCGGTCCGGGCATCTCCGGGATTATAGCGAAAAGAGACCATTTCGGGTATGCCCACACTCTTTTCCAAAAGGTCGATATGACCGATATCGTCCAAGTTAATTACCGCTCCTAAACGGGCAGCTTCGATAAACTCTTCCGCCGGGGTGTCATTGGAGGTCAGGACAATCTCTTCGCCGCGAAAGCCGACCTTTTCAGAAAGAAGCAGTTCCGGCAGGGAACTGCAATCCACACCCATATTTTCTTCCAGCAGGATTGCTAAAATTGTCGGGTTGGGACAAGCTTTGACTGCATAGTGATTCTTAAATCCCTTCACCCAGGAAAAAGTCCGATAAAAATTACGGGCATTTTCACGGATTGCCTTTTCATCGTAGAGATGAAAAGGGGTCGGATATTTTGCCGCTGTCTTTTCCAAGTCTTCACGGTCAAGGGGCACCCTTTTTTCATTCATCAGTCAGCAGAAACCTCCAGTACGCAGGTGTATTGATATCAAACTTTCTTAACCGGTTGCACCGGGGATAGGATTTCACAGAGGATTTCACAACTTTATAACCTCAGCTTATTTTTGATCTGATCTACCGCAGCCTCAATATCGTGATGGTGGCCAAAAGCGCTCAGGCGGAAATAACCTTCGCCGGCAGGTCCGAACCCTGAGCCGGGTGTCCCGACCACCTGTGTTTCGGTTAGAAGTTTGTCAAAAAACTCCCAGGAAGTCAGGCTCTCCGGCGTTTTTAGCCAAAGGTACGGGGCATTAACCCCGCCGTATATGGTCAACCCGATATCTTGCAGCCCTTCGCGGATTATCCGGGCGTTTTCCATGTAATAATCAATCACGGCGCTGCATTCTTTCCGCCCCTGAGCTGAAAGCACAGCCAGCCCACCCCGCTGGGCAACGTTGGATGCTCCATTAAAAAATGTTGTTTGACGGCGCAGCCAGAGCCGGTTTATATCGCCCGGTTCACTATCCTCGGCGACCAGGGCATGCGGAACAACTGCCCAACCGAGCCGAACCCCGGTGAAACCGGCCGATTTGGAGAAACTGTTAATTTCAACAGCGCACTCATATGCGCCCTCCACTTCGTAGATCGAACGGGGTAAAGCCGGATCGGTGATAAATTCAGAATAGGCGGCATCAAAAATTATAACCGCCCTGTTATCCCTGGCATAGTCGACAAACTTTTGCAGCTCGCTGATGGTAGCCACCGCACCCGTTGGGTTGTTCGGGCTGCAAAGGTAAATTAGATCAACTTTTTCTGCAGGCGGATCCGGAATGAAACCGTTCCACGCATTACAGTCCATATAGACAAAACCGGCGTAAGAGCCTGTTTTATGATTGTAACCGCCTGAACGGCCGGCTATGACATTTGAGTCGACATAAACCGGGTAAGCCGGATCCTGAAAGGCGATCAGGTTATCAAGCCCGAAGATCGACTGGATATTACCAGAATCAGGTTTTGCGCCGTCACTGATGAAGATTTCATCAACACTAAGACTGACTTCCCTTTGCCGGTATAGTTGGGCTAAAGCTTCGCGCAAATTCAGGTCGCCCTGCTCATCGCCGTAACCGCTGTAGGTCTCGGGGGAGGAAAGTCTTTCAACCCCGTATTTTAAGCCTTCGATCACAACCGGTGTTAGCGGTTCTGTAGTATTGCCGATTCCTAACCGGTAGATTATAGCCTGTGGGTTTTCCTGCTGAAACTTTGCCACCCTGCGGCTGATTTCCGGGAAAAGATAGCCGGCACTCAGTTTGCGGTAATTGTTATTAATCTTGGCCATAAGCGAAATCCTTTTCCTTAAATGTTTACCCGGCGGATCCCCGCCTCGGGGATATCTAAAAGTTCCATCGCCTGGCGGATGATAGCGTAGTGCTCATCACGGGATAGGGAACACATAGGCAGACGAAATTCTTCCTGGCACCACTTCTTCATAGCCATCGCCGTTTTTATCGGTATGGGGTTGGTTTCGATAAAACAGGCCTTGAAGAAAGGCATCAGCTGATCTTCGATTTGCCTCGCCCGGGAGAGGTTTCCGTCCAGGGCGCTGTGCACCATCTCTTTCATCTGAAGCGGGATCAGGTTTGCGGCAACTGATACTACCCCGTTTCCCCCCGCTTCGATCAGATCAACGGTCATATTATCGTCGCCACAGAGAACGACAAACTGCTCTCTCCGCAGCCCGATCAGGTTTTTCATCTGCTCAAGGCTGCCGGATGCCTCCTTGACCCCGACAATATTGGCATGTTCATTCATCAAACGCAGCAGGGTATCGTTTTCCAGGTTAACCCCGGTCCGACCCTGAATATTATAGACAATACAGGGAATGGAAACTGACTCGGCCACCGCTTTAAAATGCAGGTAGAGCCCTTTTTGGGTTGGCTTCACATAGTAGGGGTTAACCAGCAGGACAGCATCAACCCCCGACTGCTCGGCATGCTGCGATAGCTGTATTGCTTCACTGGTAGCATTGCTCCCGGTTCCGGCAATTACCGGGACCCTCCCGGCAGCATATTCAACAGTCAGGGCAATCACCCGGTCGTGCTCGTCATGAGTCAGGGTTGAACTTTCACCGGTGGTCCCGCAGGGCACCAGGCCGTCAATCCCTGATTCGATCTGGTATTCCACCAGCCGTTTAAATGCGCCAATATCGATAGCACCTGTCGATGTAAACGGCGTAATCAGGGCGGTATGGACCCCCCTGAATATCTGATTAATATCCCTCATTTTAATCTCCTCCAATCACTGCCCGCATCAGATCATCAATGTTATAAAGGCCTTTTTTACCAACTATCCACTCCGCGGCAAGCAGGGCTCCTTCAGCAAAGCCGGACCGGTTATGCGCTGTATGCTCGATAGTAATCGTATCGACCTCGCTGTCGAAAAGCACCCGGTGAGTGCCTAAAATTGCCCCTCCCCGTGAAGATGAAAGATGGAGCTCATTTTCGGCAAGCGGCCGGCCGGGATTGCCGGTTACAATTTTATTCTTGCGGCTTAAAGTATCAAGTAAAATAACCCCGATCATTTCAGCAGTACCTGATGGGCTGTCTTTTTTAAAGCGGTGGTGGGTTTCATTGACCAGGATGTCATACTGATCAAAACGTTCCATCAGGACAGCAGCCGTTTTGATCAGCTGAAAATAGATATTTACTCCCAGGGAAAAGTTTCCCGACCAGATCAAGCCTGTACCGGCCTGATTGACTATAGTTGCCACTTCACTCAAGTGATCATACCAACCGGTAGTACCGATTACTGCCGGAACCTGTAGAGAACCGTAGCGTGTTACATTGTCGATCAGCGCTTCCGGATTGGTGAAATCTATTATAACATCAAGCGGAAGACAGGAGGAACTTATTTTACGGGCAGTTATCTCTTCCGCATCACTGAACGGATCAATGACCGCTGCCACCTGGTGGCCTTTTTCCAAAGCTTTTTGCCGGATTAACTTACCCATTCTTCCATAGCCTACTATCCCAATCTGCACTTTAGATCAGCTCCTTCTTCAGTATTTGCCAGTGCCAATTTCCGGGGGAGTAGAATTTTTTTGCATAAAATATCTACTAATTCTGCACTTTTCAGGAGGTTCCTCTTTTGGGAGCAATCAAGGCTCCACTGATTTAAGAAGTTGACTCCACCCTTATAAAATCGTTATAATTGCCGCAGTCAAATTAAGACAGGTGAGCAGATGTCCGGTAGAGACGAGAATAAAGATCATAATCTTTTACTAAATCCGCAATTAAATGAAAGGCTTCGCAAAAAAGCCCTGCTGGAAAGATGCGCAGAATACCGGCTGGAAATCCAACGAAGGGATCCATACCAGCTTGCCGGCGCTGCCGCGCTCAGTATCAGCGAAAGTAAAAGGGGCTCTCTCTTACTCTCCGGGGAATATCTGGATGTAAATCACCGGATCAGCTGGCCTGACTTGCTTATCACTGATGATAAAGAAAAACCTGCATCACTGCAGACAACAGCCCTGTGGCTGCACTACCTTAATCGGGCAGACGGCCACCCGCTAACGGGGCGCTGGGTCAACTTAAGTGAAATTGGCGGTTTATTCTACCAGCAAGCCTTCCAGGGTTATAGTGGCGATGAACTTGCTGCAGCCTGGGAAAATGATCTGGAAGGCCTGAGAAGCCACTGCCGGTTCAATGGCGGTTGGGAGATCAGCGGTATGGGCGATCTGGCCTTTGAATGGCGGATCCTGCCGCGCCTGCCAATTTGCCTCTGCTACCGCCTCCCTCAGGACACAAAGAAAGCATGGGCTACTATGCTCTTTGATGCGGCCGCCAACCATTATAGTGCGGCAGATGTTGCGGCCATCGAAGGGAAAAAATTAGCTGATCGCCTCAAACCTAAGAAATAGCTGGTTTCGGAACAATCGGGGAGGAAATAATCCTGGCAACACTGCAAATGCAAAATGGACAGAACAACTGGAAAAACTGGGCCTTATTTTACGGATCTGTTTTCTTTTTCATGACCAATCTTTTTGCAGTAATTGCAACTTTTCCGGCTTATAGTATTGAGATCGGCGGCTCACCATTTCAATCAGGCCTTCAAAACACTGTTTTCAGCCTTTCTGCCGTAGTTTTCAGACTGATCCTTGGGCCAGTCATGGATCACAAAGGAGCAAAACCACTGATGTTAATCGGCGCATTTGCCTTTGCGACCACACCCCTGATCGTCATGCTTGGTTCCTCTTACTGGCTGCTGCTTGCAGCCCGGGTCTATCAGGCAATCGGGGTGGCTGTCTTTATGCCGGGCATATCAACTATTCTGGCCGAACTTGCTCCGGCTAACAGGCTGGGTACTTACCTTGGAGGTTTAAGAATCTTTTTCAATCTTGGTTTGCTGGCCGGTCCGGCTACTGCCTTGTTCCTGATTGATAATTCCGGTTACAACAGTTGGTTTGCCGTTAGCGCTATTATCGGATCCCTTTCACTGCTGCTGTTTGCAGCAGTGAAGACGAAGGATAAACCGGCAGATGCACCGCATCCCGCCAGCAGCATCAGCAATACCAGGGAAGCCCTAAAAGTGAAAACTCTTTATCCCATACTCGGCAGCATAGCCTTACTGGCCATAGTCTACAGTGCAATAGTTTCTTTTTCGGCATTACACTTAGCAGACCCTGACAATGGGACAACTGCAGCCCATTTCTTTATAATTTTCGGAGCAACCGGGATGGTGGGGGCACTTTCTGCCGGAGCAATCTCTGATCGGTTCGAACGCTCCCGCATAGCCTGGCCGATGTTAGCGGTACTCGGCGCCGGAGCAATTATCTTTGCTTTTGTACCTATAAAACCGAATTTGCTGGTCATTAGCGCTATAATACTTGGCTTAGGCAGTCAGGGCAGTTCACTGGTTCTTTCCGCCTGGCTCCTCGACCTGGCTAAACCTGGATTAAGGGCAACAACAGTTAGTATCCAGGAAAACACGATTGATATCAGTTTCGCAACCGGAGCCTTTATCTTTGGTCTGGCGGCACAGGGACCGGGAATCGGTAGCGCCTTTGCAACTATGGGGTTGATCGCAATCCTGGCTGTAGTACCTCTTAGCCGTCTGGCAAAGTCCTATGGCGGTCAATAATTTTGCACCTGGCGATATTTACTGGTCAAACAGAACCAGGAATACCCCATCCGGATCTTTACGTCCTTTAACCAGTTCGCAGTGTCTTAAAACGGCAATCTGTTTATCCAATTCCCATTCCGGTAAACCTAACTTCTTCATCACCTGGGTGCGGCTGACACGACCTTCTTTCTTAATCAGTTCATATATTTTTTTCTGAATCTCAAGCAATCCCTCAGTCCCTGTTTGACCTGCTGCCTGCCGATGTTTGGTAGCCAGATGCGTAGCCGCTACATCACATGTTTTTGGCGCCTGCATCGCACCCATGTAACAATCCTCACACAGTTCCTGACCCCGGTGCTGATAGACATCTTCTTTAGTAAGCGTTTCGCCGCATCTCGCGCATTTCAAATCCATCAATATTCTCCTTTTATTTTTACTATTACTGATTATAGCACGGGATTTGCAGTAACCGTTACGATTTACCTGAATAATCTTCGGGCAAAAAAAGGATGTAACCGACTTCTGCCGAATTAATTATCTCACATGAGTTTCTAATTAGTAGAGGAGGTATATTTAGTGAGCGCTATTGGAGGTCATATTCAATCCGCCGACTGGAAAGCGGAAAAACATGTACCGGTGATCGAAGTTAAAGGCCCGGTTAAAAAAGGTGAACCCTTTCAGGTTCAATTGAGCGTGGGAGCTGAAATCGCCCATCCTCATACAACGGAGCACCATATTCGTTATATTCAACTTTATTTTAAGCCGGAAGGTGAAAAATTTATAATTCACATGGGTACTTTTAATTTTGAAGCCCACGGCGAATCAGTTGAAGGAGCAAATGCAGGCAGCGCCAAGTGCGAACCGAAAGTAACTGCCACAGTAACGGTAGAAAAAGCCGGCGAGCTGGTTGCGCTGAGTTATTGTAATATCCACGGACTGTGGGACAACTCCGAAAAAGTATCACTCGGTTAATAACAGTCTTGGCTAAAATCCGCTTAAAGAGATCCCCTGCCGGGGATTTCTTTAAGTGTAGTCCTGATTAATTCCTAAACTATCTTTTCCGGGAATGGTGAACAGATGAACTGGTTAGAAGTAACACTGCTGGGACTATTGGCAGGGGTAGTAGGCACCGGGGCAGGCGGTCTTTTTTCTATTTTTGTGAAAAGACCGACCCCGCGTTTTACCGGAACTATCCTTGCTTTTGCTGCAGGAGTGATGCTTTCCATCATTTTTATGGAGCTGATCGAAGAATCTATTTATTATAGTGGCCACTGGGCTACTATTGCCGGCCTGGCCCTGGGAATGTTTATCTTTTACCTGCTTGACCACTACCTGCCACATACGCATACTATTACCGATGAAGATACCCCTTACAAGGGTTATCTGAAAAAAGGCACCCTGCTGGCGCTGGGCATTGCCCTGCACAACCTGCCGGAAGGCCTGGCAATCGGCACGGGTTTTGTAGGGTCGCAGGAACTCGGCATCTCCCTGGCACTGTTGATCGGCCTGCACAATATCCCCGAAGGAATGGCGGTTGCTGCTCCGCTTAAACAGGGAGGCAGCAGTTATGCCAAAGTATTGGCCATCACCGCCCTCTCAGGCACGCCGATGGGCCTCGGTGCGCTGATCGGCGCCCTGATTGGCAGCATATCCGTTTTTGTTCTAGGGTTGTCGCTCGGATTTGCTGCCGGCGCGATGCTTTACATTGTCTGTGACGAGTTAATTCCCGATGCGTACGAAAGCGCAGGTGCTCATTTTTCAATTATCGGTATCTTTTCAGGAACAATCCTGGGCCTGCTCTTTTCAGCCTGGTTTTAAGTTCAATAAAAGCAGTTTAAGTTTTCATTCCCTGGCGAAACTTGACCATCTTATCTGAAACCGTTATGATTATTAACGGTAAAAATTTAAACGGAAGTTTGGGGTGCTTAGATGATCAACAAGCATAAATACAAAAGAAGCAGACAAAGAGAAAAGATCTTAAGCCTGCTGCGCAGCACAGATACACACCCCACCGCCAGCTGGATTTACGATGAATTAAAAAAGGATTTTAACAACCTGAGTATGGGGACCGTCTATCGCAATATAAATATTTTAATCGACCAGAATCTGATCCAAAAAATCGAAGCAGGCAGCAGTTTTGACCGTTTTGACGGCAACACTTGCACTCACTATCATTTCATCTGTGAAAAATGTGGCTGTATCGATGACCTGCCCCTGGACGTATGTTCTGAATTAAACAAGGTGATCGAAGAGAGCACCTCTTACAAAACTGAAAAGCATCGCCTTGATTTTTACGGAACTTGCCCGTCCTGCCTCGAACATTAATCAAAATCATTAACTGGATCGGTTGAACGGAAAAAAGGGGTTATCTTTTAAGATAACCCCTTTCAAGTTTATGGCTTTTTATTTACGATTTAGAGAGGAACTACGTTCGCAGCCTGCTTGCCACGATCGCCTTCGACTGTTTCGAATTCTACGCTCTGTCCTTCTTCGAGGGTTTTAAACCCATCGGTTTGAATAGCGGAAAAGTGGACGAATACGTCAACGCCTTCTTCGCTTTCGATGAAACCATAGCCCTTGTCCGGATTAAACCATTTTACCTTACCCTGCATGCATAAATCTCCTTTAAAATAAAATTTAATTAGGATGAAAAGCGGATTAACCTAAAGCACCTTGCCTGTGTACCCAACCGGAGGGCTAAGTTCTTTTCAGTTCATTACCTACTTTTCAATACCGGGAATCACTATATCACAAATAGCTCAACAATGCAAGTTTCACCAAAGTTTCACCAAAGTTTATGTTATAAATTTTTTATATATAATTCAGTTAAAAAAATTACAGGGGTTTTAACCCTGTAATAATATAGTAGGAGGTTAGGTTTTTCAGCTTATAAAAACTCAATATTCGCTCTAAACAAAAATAATCCTGCCTAAATAACAAAATATTTAAGCATAAAATAATATTTATACATCTCTTGATTGTCATAATTGGATTTTTTACAGGGGTTAATAACTTAATGGGGAGCAGTAAATTACTTTATGGTCGCTGGCCAAATTTACGGAGCGGGCTTGAGTTACGGTTAACAACCATCGCCTGTCTTGCCGAATCATACATTACCCAAAGATAAACGGCGATCAAACCCAGGCCGCGCGTAAAAAACCAGGCGGCGACAGCAATCAGAAACCAAAAAAGCCCTTTACTGAACTGCCCGATATACATGTAGCCGGCTCCAGGGAAGATCAGGTTTATCAACCCGGTCAGGATTGGATCTTTTCGAAAAGGTTGCGTTTCGCTATCCGCCTGATCGCGATAGCGGCTTTCTTCAACTGCAGCTGCCTGTGGATCGATGAGTGAGCGGCAATAGCGGCATTTCACGGCAAAGCTGATGATTTCTTCTCCACAGTAGGGGCACCGTTTATATTCAGGGCCTTCACCGCTGTTTCTGATCTCAGGTTTTCCGGCACAGCCCCAGGTGGTGCAACCGCCGGTTTTTTCCCAACAGCGTGAGTGATAGTTGCGCATACAAAGTCTGCAGCGTACTGATAAATCGCTTGATCTCAATTCCTGGCCACAGGTGCTGCAATAGTTTTCTTTCATCATATTCCCTCCTCTTGAATTATATCATAACCAACATTGAGGCTTCGGTTATTGCAGACCGGGAAATTTAAAAAATGGAATTTGCACTTGCTCTTTAGTTTCATAGGGCTGATAATTAGGTAAATACCGGTTAACGGGGGTTGCAGAAAATGGAAAGCAGGGATGTTGCCCAGGCAGCAATCAGTATCGCCATGACCGCTACCAGGGAAGCGGAAATGGAGTTAAAAAAAATCCACCTCGATGAGGGAATTCAATCCCTTGCCGTTGATTACGGGGGCGAATTTTTAAGCTCACTGCAAAAAGTAGTCGAAAGAGCAGTTGTTGCATCCAAACGTGAAAAACTGATTGATGATTCGAGTCACTCGGATGGCGCAGTCGCCGGAGCGACAAGAGAAGCGTTGGTCCAGATTATGCCCAAGGCACTGGGCTTAAATGTGGGCGGTAAAGTAGGCATTGCCAGGGGCGGTACGCACATAGCGGTAGCCATATTTTTTGGTATCGGCCTCTTGCATCGCAACGATATCGCCATTGGCCTGGGCCATCGGGTGGTATAGCTGACGTCGAAACCATCACCACCCATTGAAACCAGCTATTTATCTGCTTTTGGCAGGAACCTGATCAGTGAATGACTTGTCGGTAGGTTAAAAGGAGGGTGTAAAAATGTCAACAAAAAGAATTGTCCTGGGAACTGCACTGCTTCTGATCATTTGTCTGACCGGGTTGTTGCTGACCTCATGCGGTGCAGCAGGAGTGCTGCCTTCGCCGCAAGCCTCTTATGATTATGCCGAAGAAAGCTCTGCTCCCGCTCCTGGCGGTGACATGGCTGTTTTTGATGAAGAACAGGGCTACACTGATCTTAAACGGGTTAATGGCGGCGTTGGAGATAGCACCCTGCGCTTTGTCATTCGCAACGGGTCAATTGATTTAACCGTAGAAAATACGAGGGAAACCATAAAAACAATTCAGACGCTGGTTACTGCCGCCGAAGGCATTATCAGTTACTCTAATGTCTACGAATTCAGGGAAGGGCTCTATGCAGCAAACCTGACAATCCGCGTACCGCAGGATCGCTTTGATGCAGTGATGTCCCAGCTAGAACCTCTGGGTAAAGCGGCAAACATTCAAACCGGCCAGGATGATGTTACCATGCAGTACGTGGATCTTGAATCACGGCTCAATAACCAGAAAGCACAGGAAGCCAGGCTGGTTGAGATCCTGGAAATGGCTGAAAATGTGGAAGAAGTGCTTGAAGTTGAGCGTGAGCTTTTCCGGGTGCGGGGCGAAATTGAATCAATGACCTCCCAGTTCAATTACTTAAAAGACCAGGTCAGTTATTCAACAATTAATATCAGCTTAAGGGAAGAAATTATACCGACTCAAACCATATCCCCCGGTGCCTTTGACAAGTTCGGGGAAAGATTGCTCCAGGCCTTTGTCGGTGGAATCAATTTTGTTTTCCGGGCGATTTCGTCTGTGGCAGTTGCCCTTGTTGCTTTGATTCCGGTATTTGCACTGCTCGCATTGATCATCTATTTAATCATTTTAATTAGCCGGAAGATATCCAGAAAAAAGAAAGAATCCGCCGAAAAGAAAAGTGAATAGTGCCAGACTCTGCCGGTAAAAAGTTAGGGCGCATTAATAAAGCAGGGGATGAACGATCATCCCCTGCCTGTGTTTTCATTACTATCGAGCAATAGCTAAATCAATCAGGTCAGATTTTCTTCAGCTTCGAGTATATCTTCCTGCTCGAAGAGAAGCACGGCGTTCTGTAAAAGTCGTAAAAGTTGCTGCCTTTCATCTTTTGGAACTTTAGCCAGGTACAGCGCCAGCAGCAGGTTCCGTTTTTCCTCTACTTCGCTTAAAAGCTTTATCCCTTTGGGGGTAATGGTAATCCAAACCTGGCGGCGGTCTTTTTCGTGGCGCTCCCGCGTAACAAGCCCCATCCGATGTAAGCGGTTAATCAAAGCAGTGACCGCACTTAAAGTTACCCCTAACATATGAGCCAGGAAAGAAGTATTGCAGGGACCCTTACGCAGCGATCGTAAAACTATAAACTGGGTATCGGTTATTTCATCGACTGTGTAACGGTTGTGAAGAACTCTGACCCTGTAGATCAGACGGCTGAAAACATGATCAAGCTCTTTTATGTATTCTATTAAACCGTTATCGTTGATGACAGCCCTCTCCCATTCACATAGTTGTAAAAGTAAACTGTTAACTGGTTTAATTATTTATATCATTCCGGACTCTGCCGGTCAAGTCTGGATCAGCTCCGGTAACCGATTTTTAAGTTAAGCGCAGTTGTGGTAAATTGTTTCTTAAGAAAGAGGCAGGTGGAGTAATAGATGGTTGCGGACAAAAATATAAATATTCATCATCGAGACAAGTTCCGCTATTATGGAGCCGCTATCTTCTCAGGTTTGCTGCTAATTTTTGCCTATCCTCCCTTTGATATTGGGGTCATTGCCTGGGTTGCCCTGATCCCTCTAATCAACAGCTGTCTTCAGCTTAAACCCCGGCAAGCTTTTACTGCCGGTTTTCTGTTTGCCCTTCCATTCAATCTCTATTTAAATTTTTATCTGACAAATGTTCTTTTTCCATACTTAGGTTTAAGTCTGGGTCTGCTGACCATGATTGCCCTGATCATATATTTAAGCATTTTTTATGGGCTTTTCGCCTGTTTGACAAGCTTTGTAGCCAGGCAGGGGAAAACCTGGTTCTTAATCCTGGCGGTGCCGGTTATCTGGTTGTTAGCGGAGTATCTGAGATCGTTAAGTTTTATGGCTTATAACGTTGGTTACTTAGGCTACAGCCAGTGGAACTATTCCTTTATACTGGGGCTCGCTTCCCTTTACGGTTACTGGGGGCTGCCATTTTTAATGGTCTACTTTCAAACCTTACTGCTCTTTGTCGGGCAAAAGGGGTTGAATAGATACACTAAAACCAGTCATGCAGTTATTATAGTGCTGATTTTCTCTGCCGGTCTTCTGGCACCCCGCTATTTCGCCCTGGATAATGAAGACCAAAGCCTTGATGTGATCCTGGTGCAGGGCAACAGTACAGCAGCAGAAATAATGGCGAGCGAAAAAGAGCAAATCGGCAAGCGTTACCTGAACCAAACCAGGTTGGCTCTTGTGGAGAACCCCTCTGTTGATTTGGTGGTGTGGCCGGAGACAGTCGTTGATCTTGATTTCAGGGATGGCGAGAAGCATTTTCATTTACTGGCTGCAGGAGAGAGTACATTTGAGCTGCCCCTGCTCTATGGGGCCCGGACTCGTTTTGATGATGATCTGTTTAATACTATCCTTTTATACAAGCCTCAGCAGGATAATATTCCTCTCTATCATAAGCAGAGGCTGGTTCCCTTCGTTGAGTTTTTCCCGGCTGAACAGTATTTAAACCGCCTTTTAAAACTGGATATGCTGCTTGGCAGCTACAGCGCAGGAGAGCAGGTTACCCTATTTGAAATTGATGGAGCCAGGCTGGGAGGCGCAATCTGTTTTGAATCGTACTTTGGCGATCACACCAGGCTGATTGCCCGGAAAGGAGCGGAACACCTTTTTATCTTAACCAATGACAACTGGTTTGGCCGCTCCATCGGCCTGGAGCAGCATGCCCAGGTTGGAGCAATCCGGGCTGCAGAAATGGGTATCGGGCTGACGCAGGTTGCAAACAGCGGCATTACTATATCATTTGATTACTTGGGTCGGGAACTTTTCCGGACCGGTAAAGAGGTGGAAGATACGATTGTTACCACCCTGCCCTTATTAAAAAGGCAGACATTATACCAATTATGGGGCGATTATTTTCCGGCCTTCTGGGCAATTATCCTGTTTGCCGGTTTGGCTTATCTAATCCTGACAAAAAATAAATCAACCGGATGAGCGCGCCCTATTCATGATCTTTTACAGGAAACCCCTGACAATAACCACCGGTGTTCCGGCATCTGCCGACCCACTAATTAGATCAGCCAGGCTGGCCAAAACATCTTCCATCTTCCGGGGAGTCGTCCCTTCCTTGGCCAGCGCATCTAAAGGCAGATCGTTTCTGACGCTTTCCGCCATGATCGCTTCAATTTCATCAATACTCTTTTGTTCTTCGTGGTAGCAATGATCGGCCAGGTACTTGTATTTAATTCCTTCCCTGTAACAATCCAAACCATCGGTGGCGGCAAAGGCCGCACGGGGATCAGCCAGCTCGTAAATGCCGCTCGAAGGGTCAAGATATGCACCATCACCATAAATCATGACCTCAAGATCAATACCCAACTCTTTTTTAACTTTAGACTGAA
>CAYTER010000022.1:0-33226 GCA_964436815.1 uncultured Syntrophomonadaceae bacterium | reverse complement strand
AACCCGGCAAAAAAATGACCCCGCACCTTATCCTGCTCAGTTTTCAAAGAACGGAGTTTCATCAGCAATGCATTTTTAGTGCAAAAGTTATGATACCACAGTTTACCGTTACTGTCAATGCAGTAAGCAGCATTTTGTGAGCTGCTTTTTCTCCTTTAGAGTCTGCAGAGAAGGGTTAAAGAAAGCAGGATTTCAGTTAGGAGATACGAAATATTAATTTAAGGAAAGGGTGACTGGCAGTGCAGGACCATCAAGGCAGTGATCCATTTATTTTTGCAAAACCTGTTTACGACAGTGTTCATAAAGTTAGCCGTACTCCTTTGGGACAGCTTCAGATCAGGGGACCGGTTAGCGCAGAAGATCTTTCTCAATGTCTCTTAACTGACGGCCTCTGTTGTTTTCGCCAACCCTGCCGACAGCACCAGGCCCTAATTGATTTAGCCGAGCAACCTGATGGTATAATTTTTACTGCTGCGCTTGCCAATAAAATTATATCTTACGTAGCCTTTCAAAAACCTGATTACCCCTGGTGGCAAAATCGTTGCTTCCCAAAACTTCTCGAACTGGGCAGCATCGAAACAGATCCGGCCTGGCGCAAAATGGGGATTGGAAAAGCCTTGCTTGACAGTATTTTTAAAAATGATCGCTTTCATTATTTTGAGGATTACGTAGTAATGGCTGCCCACTTTGTCCACAGCTGGGATCTGATAAATACCGGTCTTGCTGCGTGGGCATACCGTCAGTTTATGATTGATTTCTTCTCCAAATATGATTTTACCACCTGGGAAACAGTTGACCCGGAAATCAGGGAACACCCAAGCAATATATTATTGGCCAGAGTAGGAAAGAACCTGAGTCAGAAAGAAATCACCTTCTTTACCAGCTGTTGCCTCGGCACCAGTGAATAAAAGCCAAGTGACTGAAAAATAATTTATTGCCTGAATATTAGAGGAATTTTCGGCCGGCGGCGCGAACTTGTTTATTTATTTTATCAAGGAGGTATTGATATGACCGACATCAACCATGGAGATATGTTCAGCGAAGAACATATGAAACCTTTTCTGCCGAGCGAATCATTTAGAAAAACTGCCGAAACAAGTGATCAAACCCTTTATGATCAGGCAGAACAGGACAGAATTGCCTATTGGGCGAAAATGGCTGAAAATCTTGACTGGATAAAACAATGGGATCAGGTGCTCGACGACAGTAATCCTCCTTATTATAAGTGGTTCAAAAATGGACGGCTGAATGTTTCCGCTAATTGCCTGGACCGGCAGATCGAAAAAGGCTTTGCTTCAAAAACAGCTTTGCTGTTTGAGGGCGAAAAAGGCGACCAGGTCAAATTAACATACAGCGAGTTGCTAACCGAGGTTTGCAAATTCAGTACTGTCCTTGAGCGTCTCGGGGTCATGAAAGGCGACGCTGTAACGATCTGGATGCCAATGGTTCCTGAAGCGGTAATAGCCATGCTTGCCTGCACCCGTGTTGGCGCCATGCACAGCGTTGTGTTTGGTGGATTCAGTCCGGAGGCTTTAAAAGACCGGATTTTGGATTCTAAGTCCAAGGTGCTGGTTACTGCTGATGGAGCTTACCGGCGCGGTAAAACTATCCCAATGAAAAGCGCCGCCGAGGAAGCTCTGAAAAATTGCCCTACCATTAAAAAGGTTGTTGTTGTTG
Organism: uncultured Syntrophomonadaceae bacterium; assembly: GCA_964436815.1. Classification (GTDB taxonomy): domain Bacteria; phylum Bacillota; class Dethiobacteria; order DTU022; family DTU022; genus UBA993. The sequence goes on along the minus strand of CAYTER010000022.1, from coordinate 31,549 downwards.
AGCGAACCGGCATACCTTATGATCAGGAAGCGGAGCGGGACTTTACCTGGGATGAGTTGATGACAACCGCTCAGAGCAATTACGCCCCTGTTAGTATGGATGCCGAAGATCCCCTTTTTATTCTTTACAGCAGCGGAACAACCGGTAAACCAAAAGGCATCCTGCATACAACCGGAGGTTACCTGGTCGGGGTAAATGCAACATTCCGTTACGTTTTTGATCACAAAGCAGAAGACGTTTATTGGTGTACTGCTGATATTGGCTGGATTACCGGGCACAGCTACATTGTTTACGGTCCCCTGTCCTGTGGCTCAACGGTCTTCATGTATGAGGGAGTCCCTGACTACCCGGCAAAGGATCGTTTCTGGGAACTTATTGAAAAATATAAGGTTACCGTCTTCTACACTGCACCCACGGCGATCCGTTCCTTCATGCGCTGGGGCAACCAGTTCCCTTCCGGTCGTGACTTGTCCAGTCTTCGATTGCTCGGTTCTGTGGGTGAGCCAATCAATCCCGAGGCCTGGCTCTGGTATCACGAATATATCGGTAAAGGCCACTGTCCGATTGTTGATACCTGGTGGCAAACAGAAACCGGAATGATCATGATTACCCCCCTGCCCGGTGTAACACCTTTAAAACCGGGCTCAGCGAGTTTTCCTTTTCCGGGCATCGAAGCCGATGTGGTCGACGATCAGGGTCAGCCAACTAAAGCCGGACAAAGGGGTTTTCTGGTCATCAAATCTCCCTGGCCGGCCATGCTGCGCACCCTCTACGAAGACAACGAACGTTACGAATATACTTATTGGAAACAATACCCTAACTTATATTTTACCGGTGACGGAGCCTGGAAAGATGCTGACGGTTATTTTTGGATCATGGGTAGGGTGGATGATGTTCTCAACGTTTCAGGGCACCGCATCGGAACCATGGAAGTTGAAAGCGCCTTAGTCAGTCACCATGCAGTAGCTGAAGCAGCTGTAATCGGTAAAGTCCATGAAATAAAAGGGCATGCCATTACCGCCTTTGTAACCTTAAAAGAAGGGGTTGAAGGCTCCGATCAGCTTGTTCAGGAGCTGAAAAGTCATGTCGGTAAAATGATTGGGGCCATTGCCAGACCGGAAGAAATATTTTTCACCTATGAACTGCCCAAAACCCGCAGCGGTAAAATTATGCGCAGGTTACTCCGCGATATTGCAGAAAACCGTGAGCTGGGTGATGTAACTACCCTGATGGATCCCCAGGTTGTAGCAGCAATTAAGGATGGTTTTAAGGAATAAAGACTGATCAGATAACAATCACTAAGGGGGTAGAAGAAATAAGTTCTGCCCCCTTAATGATGATTTATTCTTTTATACTATGGTAACACGGGCAAATTTTCTTTTACCGACCTGTATAACAAATTCTTGAGACTTTTTAAGCTCAAAGTTGATATCGCTAACCGTTTCAGAATTGATCTTAACTCCGTTCTGTTCGATCAAACGGCGGGCATCACTTTTGCTTGATGCCAGATTCGCTTTGACCATCATCTCCACCAGTCCTACAGGTTGGACAAATTTATATTCCTCAATTTCTGAGGGTAACTTCCCTTTCTGGAAAACTCTTTTAAAGCCTTCCTCCGCTTCTCTTGCAGCAGTTTCGCCATGATAAAGAGACACAATTTCACGAGCCAGGCGCATTTTTACATCACGGGGATGGAGGGTTTCTGTTTTTAGGCCATCCAATATCAGATTGATCTCTTTGCCAGCCAGTGCTGTAGCCAGCTTAAAATATTCGGGCATTAAATCATCGGCAATAGACATGGTCTTGCCGTAGATCTCTGCCGGAGGCTCGGTAATCCCGATATAGTTACCCAAGCTCTTGCTCATCTTCTGCACACCATCTGTTCCAACCAGGATCGGCATCGTGAAAGCCACCTGTGGCTCCTGACCGTATTCGCGCTGCAGATGACGACCCATTAACAGATTGAATTTCTGTTCGGTCGCACCGAATTCAATATCGGCTCTGATCGCGATTGAATCGTATCCCTGCATTAAAGGATAAAAAAACTCGTGGATACTAATCGGCATATTCTCCTGGTAGCGTTTGGAAAAATCTTCACGTTCCATCATCCTCGCTACAGTCAGGGTTGAAGCCAGTTTAATAACATCAGCAAAGTTCAGCTTGGCCAGCCACTGGCTGTTAAAAACCAGCTCAGTTTTATCAGCATCAAGAATATTAAAAATCTGCTCCTGGTATGTCCGGGCATTGGCCATCACTTCTTCTTCCGTAAGCTGTTTACGGGTTTCAGAACGTCCGGTCGGATCTCCAACCATACCGGTAAAGTCACCGAGGATAATAATAATATGATGCCCTAATTCCTGAAACTGACGCAGTTTATGTAATACCACGGCATGGCCAAGATGGAGGTCGGGCGCCGAAGGGTCGATACCCAGCTTGCAGCGTAGTGGTTTATTTTCAGCTACACTGCGCTCAAGTTTTTTACGAAACTCGTCTTCTGTTATGATTTCAGCAGTATTTTCAGCCAGTATTTTATATTGTTCTGCTGCGCTTACTAAAGCCATCAACCATACCTCCAGTTACTTAAAGTGTTTAATCAACACTTAGCTATTCTATCATAAACTTTTTAACAGGGGGAAGGTGGTACGCTTAAATCAGATTTGCTTTATCACTTTCAACCCCTCTGCCGGACCACTCTGCCAGTAAATAGGCTCAGGCCAGCCATTCTTTGAATATGCAGCGCTAATATTAGCACAAACCTGCTTAATTGCTTCATTATTAATTAGTATAATTGCACATCCGCCAAATCCGGCACCAGTCATCCGGGAGCCTAAAACCCTGTGATCATTTTGGGCAACCTCAACAATCAAATCGAGCTCAGGGCAGCTTACTTCATAAAGGTCTCTTAACCCCGCATGTGATCTGCTCAGAAAATAACCAAAACTTATCAGATCATTTTCAGCGAGTGCTGATGCCGCCGCAAGAACCCTGGCATTCTCTTCCACTACAAAACGGCATCTTTGATATAATTTTTTCGGCAGAACTTCTTTTGCTGTTTTCACATCTTCAAGACTTACTTCGCGTAACGATTCCATAGAACGTTTGAAAATTGTATTTAAGAGACTTACTGCCGTTTCGCATTCTTCACGACGCCTGTTATAGGCCGACTCACCGAGTGAGCGCCTGACTCTGCTATCTGCTATCAACACCTTATAATCACCAAAATTCAAAGGTATAAAACTATACTTTAAATTTGAGCAATCAAGCAGCATTGCCTTATCTGCGCGGCTAAGCCCAACCGCATATTGATCCATTATTCCACAGCGCACTCCAACATAGCTGTTTTCAGCTTCCTGACACATTAACGCCAGCTTGCTGCGATCAATCTTAAAATCCATTGCTTCAGTAAGCGCTCCAGCAACAGCCAATTCCAGGGCAGCAGATGAACTAAGTCCTGATCCGATCGGTATTGAGCTTTCAATCAGCATTTCCGCACCACTAAGTTTAAATCCATGTTTTTCCAAAATCCAGCAAACCCCTTTAATATAATCAATCCATGAAGGTTGGCTGGTAACTGGATTGAGCTGATTGAGGGTAAAAACTTCAGTTTTCTGAAAGTCGGCAGCAGAAGCCCTGATGATCCTGTCCCTGCGCAGGGTAAGTTTAACTTCAAGCTTGGAATCAATGGCCATCGGCATAACCCAACCCTGGTTATAATCGGTATGCTCGCCAATCAGGTTGACCCTGCCTGGTGCAATTGCCCTGATTTCCATTCGGGTTTACCCTCTTTCTCATACTCATTTATCTCAGTTATTATTACATTAGTGATGTCTTAAGGTTATTCTAAGCATTTTATTACTTTCCTGCAAAATGCATCTTATGGTAAAATTATCAAGCAACTATTTTGAAAGCAAAGGTTCTTAGAGATGCTCAAAGTTACAAATCACGGTAATGTTCTAGAATTTAAAGCAGCACGGACATTTTTTGGCCTACCCCTCTACCTGGCTCATTTCTACTATATTGACGGTTTGTTAATTGACACCGGCCCGCCAAATATCGCATCAGAAGTGCGAAAATTTTTTGACAGCCTGCCTGTTGAAAAAGTAGTTATAACCCACCAGCATGAAGATCACACCGGCAACAGCTCTTATTTTGCCCACGATAAGGGAGTGCCGGTTTATGCCCACCCGGAGACATTGAAAATAATGAAAAATCCGCCGGAGATTCAAATCTACCGGCATGTTATGTGGGGGGCTCAACCACCGGTTGATGGACTGCCTCTCGGTCAAAAAGTAACTACAAAAATTTTTGAACTGGATGTTATCCATACACCCGGACATTCAGCCGACCATGTCAGCTTTTTCGAACCGCTAAACCGTTGGCTCTTCTGTGGCGACCTCTTCCTCAGTGAAAAACTGACCGGTTTTATGATTGGCGAAAATATTGCTGATCATTTTCAGAGCCTTGCCAGGATAATCGCTCTGAAACCAGCAGTTTTATTCTGCGGTCTGAAAGGGCGTGTCGAAAACGCCACAGATCGGCTTATCGGTAAATATGAACAGTGGTGGGATATTGGACTGAAAGTCAAAGCAATGTATGAAGCGGGAACTGGACGGGACAAAATAATAAAAGCGGTATTCGGAGGCGAAATACTATTTCATTATTTTTCGCAATCCAATTGGGGAAGATGCTATATGGTCGACTCTATTATTGAAAACCTGGCTTTTTTTGAACATGAATCAAAAAACCCCCAGCAGCTGAAGGGGGTTCAAGGTTAAGGGACCGAGCAAACTGATAAGCCGAGTTCTGTTCTGCTGGTTCCGGCCAAACCGGAAATAAACAGCGGCAACCATCTATCTCGGATGCCAGTTGCCTGGCACCTCCAGCGACCTAACCCGAGGAGTCGGCGGGCTACCTCATCCCCCTCCTATTTGGTCTTGCTCCGGGTGGGGTTTACCTAGCAAACCGGTCTCCCGGTTCCTGGTGCGCTCTTACCGCACCGTTGCACCCTTACCTCACAACTAGTGGGGCGGTATTTTTTCTGTGGCACTGGCCTTAAGGTCACCCTCACTGGGCGTTACCCAGCACCCTGCCCTACGGAGCTCGGACTTTCCTCGAAAAGCACCTTGCGGTTATCTTTCCGCGGCTGCCTTGTTTACTCGATCCCCAGTTTAACCTCACTTATTAGTATAACACCCCTGCCACTGGCGGTCAAAAGCTATGCCGGGCAAGCCTACTGCTGATCTCCAGCCTGCAGTTTAGATAAAAAGTCGAGGACCTCCTCTAAATCAGAGACGGGAACAACAACTATTAGTCGTGCCGCTTCAAGAGCATCCTCATAATTTGCCTCTGGAACAAAAATAAATTCTGCTCCTGCTCTTTCAGCTGCTATTACTTTTTGAGCTACTCCACCAATGCGGCCAATTCTTTCTGTAAAATCAATTGTCCCTGTACCGGCAATATATTTCCCGGCTGTCAGGTCATCATCAATAATCTGATTAATAATTTCGAGTGTAAACATCATTCCGGCCGAAGGTCCGCCAATTCTTCCTGTATCCATCTCTATGTTTACTGGAATTTCAGCTTCCCAGGGTAAAGTTTTAATATAAATCCCAAGAAATGGCAGGCCTAGCTCCTCCGGATGTTCTCCCGTTTCCAATTCAATTTCCAGGGTCCTGCCGTCACGGATTAGCTCTAATTTTACTGTTTCGCCTACTTCTCGATCCTGAACAATTAATGGTACTTCGGAAGCTAAAATAACAATTTTACCATCGACTGTTAAAAGCCTGTCGCCCTCTTGCAGGTATGGCTCTGCCGGGGCATTCTCCAAAAAACCGATCACCTCTACCCCTTCGCTGACAACGTTAATGTTATAACCGGCACGCCTTAAGGCTACAACCTGAGCCATGAGCCGGCTCTCAGTCATATTATCAGCCTGAAGCTGCCTGTATTCTTCTTCATCCATGCCCCGGGGTATAACCGAGCTTATAGGGCTAATTGAAAAATGGGGGTGAATTAATCCGTAAAGAGCTGTAAAGGGAGTTGCCCGCAGCTGTGAAACGGTTAGAAGGAAAAATGTCCCTTGATCATCCGGATCTCTATTCTCGACTTCGATCAGTTCACCTAATTCCAGAGCTCGGCTGGGTTTGACAATATAGTAGTCAAGTCTGATGAATAGACCGCTTGCTATAAACACCGTGATAAGCAGGATGGCAGGAATATTAATTTTTTTGAAACTCAGATACTTATTCATCACAGGCCAAAGATCATTAACAATCCTAAAATTATTACCAGCACAGCGCCAAATCTTAAGACCATTAGATACAATCTGTTAGGCGGAACGCCGGGTATCTTCCGGCCAACCCTGAGATGCCAGAATATTTGAGGTCTGAACAGGGATAATACCCCGACAGCGGTAATAAAAAAACCAAAAAACTTTATACTGGCTGGATCAAAGGGAATCGCATCGGCTGCTGCCAGACAGATCCCTGCTAAAAAACCATCAACTCGAATCATGAAATAACCTCGCATTTCATTCAGTATTAACCGGCTTTGCAGATTAAGAACTATGGTTTGAATTTAGATATTACCGCATCATGAACTTCCTCGGGCACCAGACTGCTGATATCCCCACCCAGGGCGGCAATTTCTTTTACGATGCTCGAACTGAGGTAAGAGTACTTACTGTTGGTCATCATGAACAATGTTTCAATACTTGGGTTTAATTTCTGATTAACCAGGGCCATTTGAAATTCAAATTCAAAATCTGATATGGCCCTCAGCCCCTTAACGATGATTTTGGTATCCTTTTGAATAGCATAATCGATCAATAAACCTTTATAATACTCTACATCAACATTTGGAAAAGGTTTTGTTACCTGCTTCAGCATCTCCACCCTTTTTTCTATATCAAATGTCGCAACTTTGCGTGGATTCTCCAAAACAGCGACAGTTAGGTGAGTCATAATTTTACTGGTTCTGGCAATAATGTCGAGATGCCCTTTTGTGACAGGATCAAAACTGCCCGGATAAATAGCCCTGGTCAAATCAGAACCCCCTTTTTTTTATTTATATTATTTGAGACTTTCTTTAAATTCGCTATCCGGAGATTATCCCCTCCCTGTAAACTGTTTTTTAGTCGGGTTTTTAAGTTGCTTTTAAATACTTGTTTGTTATTATACTATGTGCTAAAATATAACGCGTGACATCACGGATGCCGGGAGGGTAGAATAATGGCAAAAGTATGTGTAGTATGCAGCAAATCTAAAGTTAAGGGACATTTGGTCAGTCACTCTAATATAAAAACTTTGCGGAGATGGCGTCCCAATATCCAGCGCATTAAAATAATGTTTAACGGCTCTCCCCGGCGGTTAAATGTCTGCACCCGTTGCATTAAGGCGGGTAAAGTCGAAAGAGCAACGTAATAACAGTTGCCCGGATTAAAAACTAATAGAAGGGAGCAGGCTTAGGCCGGCTCCCTTCTTCTGTACCATATTTTCTTAAAAAAATCTTACTCTAGCGATCAAGGAAATACTTTTTGCCGGCATAGACTGCATCGGCGATTTCCCGTTTTGGAGCATAGGTGTTAAGCGGTTCAAAGTTGCAGCAGAGACGAATGCCGGCATAAGCTTTGCCTGCCGCATCTCCTTCCAGGGTGGCTGCGATTATTTCCTTAGCCCATGCTTCAAGTCTGGGTATCATCTCGTTAATGTAACACTGGGTCATCTTGAGAGCAAGCTTGGTCTCTTCGCTTTCACCGCCGGCCATCATTTTCTTCACCCGCAGCAGACCGCTTTCGGCGGCAAAGATATTCATTGCCATATCAGCCAGACGACAGAGGACTTCCTGTTCATTTTTGATATCAGCGCCGAATTTCTGGGCAGCGTTACCGGCAACCAGGGTAAAGAGGGTTTTCATATTGCTCAGATAAAAATCTTCCCGAGCTGGACTATCGGCAGGAGCTTCGGCCTCTTTGAGCGGCTTCAGGGCTGCCCCTAAGTTCATAACCGCTTCCATGAAGGGAATCTCCTGTTTCATGGCTTTACCAAGCAGGGTGCCGGGGATAATCATCCGGTTAACTTCGTTGGTTCCTTCAAAAATCCGGTTAATCCTGCTGTCGCGGTAAGAGCGCTCTGCCGGATATTCCTCTCCGTACCCATAACCACCGAAAATCTGTACTCCTTCATCAGCAATATAGTCCATCGCCTCGGAGCACCAGACCTTGGAAATTGAGCATTCAATCGCATATTCCTGGATTGCCTGGACGATATCCGATGGAGAAGCGCCGGCAGCTTTAACCTCTTCCAGCTTCTCATCAATCATACCGGCTATCCGGTAGACAAGGCTCTCCATTAAATAGGTCAGAATCGTCATATTGGCAATCTTGTTCTTAATGATATTGAACTGGGCAATCGGCTGTTTAAACTGAATGCGCTGCAGGGCATATTCAGAAGAAAATTCGATAACCCTTTTGCTGCCACCGACACAGCCGGCTCCGAGTTTGAAACGGCCGATATTTAGGATGTTGAAAGCAACCTGGTGACCTTTGCCTTCCAGCCAGAGCATATTCTCAACGGGAACTTTGGCGTTCTCAAAAATTACACTGCAGGTGGATGATCCCTTGATTCCCATCTTCTTCTCCTCGGGATCAATCGAAACCCCTTCAGAATCAGCATCAACAATAAATGCGGTAAACCTTTCACCGTCAATTTTTGCATAGGTGACAATGACGTCAGCCCAGGTCGCGTTAGTAATGTACTGTTTGGCGCCGTTTAAAATATAATACTTGCCATCTTCACTCAGCACAGCCTTGGTCTTACAGTTCAGGGCATCTGAGCCTGCTTCCGGTTCAGTCAGGGCATAGGCGGCAATCTTTTCGGCGGTTGCCAGGCCCGGTAAATATTTTTTCTTCTGTTCTTCGTTTCCAAAATAGACGATCGGCAGGGTGCCAATACCGGTGTGAGCGCCAAAAGATGTGGCGAAAGAACCCCCGCAAATGGAAGCGTTTTCAGTAATGATCATGGTGGTTATCTTATCAGCTTCTTCCCCGCCGTACTCTTCGGGGATATCGCTGCCGATCATTCCCAGATCACCGGCCTGCCGCATCAGGCCAAGGGTTACCCCTTCAGCTTTAACTTCGATCTCATCAATCTTCGGCTCAACCTGATTCTTCATGAAATCGTAACTGGTTTTTTTAATCATCAAATGAATGTCATCAAAATCCTCAGGTGTGAAAACTGTGTTTTCATCAACCGGGCCAAGCAGGAAAGCACCACCCTTAATTAATTCACTCATACATTTGTCACCCCTTATTTAAATAGTCAGGCAAAAGATACTTTTACCGTTTAATATTTTCTCTGGGAAAATATCTTTTCCCTGCTTTGTGAATTTATTAACTTAAGTCAATTATCCGGAAATTATCAGCTATATATTGAATATTGAAAACCCCTTCGCTACTTGCTTAACCCTGGTAATTATGCTAATATTTCTCTACCGGGCCGAAGTGGCGGAATTGGCAGACGCACACGACTCAAAATCGTGCGCCCTCCGGGCATGTGGGTTCAACTCCCACCTTCGGCACCAGGCAAGTAGCGTCAATTTCCACCGACGCTACTTTTCATTTGCAGGGATTTAGTCCCTGTTGATTCTAAGATTCTTCTGGGATAATATAGAGTAACATTTTAACTCTAACTACTTATATGCAGACAGCAGGTGAAGTATTGCCCTGGTATATAGCACTTAGCGGATCGATAATTGTCATTTTGATCGGGATCTATAAAAAACTGAATATCGGCTTAACCATGCTTTTAGGTGCGGCAGCGCTCGGCTTGCTGGCAGGCCTCCCGCTAACTGAATTTGCTATGGTTTTCTATGATGGCCTGATCGATAAAATCACCATCATGCTCGTAATCAGCATCATCCTGCTTGGTATGCTGGGCAATATCCTCAAAGAAACAGGGGCGCTGGAAACAGCAGTTGATAGCCTCAATAACCTGATGACCGATCTGCGCATTGTTTCTGCTGCTATGCCTGCTTTAATCGGGATGCTTACGGTACCCGGAGGAGCAATCCTGTCAGCACCTCTCTGCGCTGCAACAGGAGAAAAACTGGCTTTGCCTTCCAACCGCCAGGCTGCTGTCAATATCTGGTTCAGACATGTCCTGTATTTCATGCTCCCCATTTTTCCCAGTCTGATTATAGCCTCAAAGCTTTCCGGAGTACCGGTGAGCCGATTTGTTTTGCTTAACCTGCCTGTAACCCTGATCGGCATCATTTTCGGTTTCTTTATTCTTTTTAAGGGTTACCCTTCACAGCAAGAAAGCGTCAGCCTCTCCACGAATAAACTTTGGGATCTTTTGCGCAGCATCCTGCCACTTCTCCTGGTTATGTTCCTGGTTGTTTTATTTGATCTCTATTTTCCACTGGCTATAACTGCCGGCGTACTAGTGGCTTTACTAAATTATCTCCCAGCCGGTAAAGCGCCTGCTGCCTTTATAAATCGCCTTAGAACCCAAATTGTCCCGGGCATTAAAATACCGGTTGCCCTGGTAATAGTTGGTATCATGATTTACAAGGAGATGCTGGAAAAATCAGCTGTATTAAATGATATGACCCTTTTGATCATTAAGTTGGGGATTCCTGTTCTTGGCCTGATCATGATTGTTCCATTTATGATCGGTATCCTGACCGGTGACAATTCCGCCAGCGTGGCAATTATTTACCCCATGTTAATACCCTTGCTCCCGGTTGAGAGCCTGGCATTGTACAGCGCTTATATAGTGCTGATCTACACCAGTTCAACTGCCGGGCATATTATTTCTCCGGCTCATCCCTGTTTTGCGCTTACCAAGGAATTCTTTAGTTCAGAGATGAAAGACCTTTTGAAAACGATTATTCCTTTGTTGGCCATTGTTATGGTTGCAGGTTTACTGGTAACCATTTTGTCAAATCTTTAATATAAAAGAAAAGGCGCAAGACCAAGCCCGCGCCTTTTGCTCCCGGGGAAATAAAGACTAGCTGCCAATAACCTGCAGCTCATTTTCAAGGTACTGCTTTTTACAAAGAGAGCGCTGTAATTTCCCGGAACTGGTTTTGGGCAAAGTGCCGGGTTGGACTAAGACTATATCACGGGGTGGAAAGCCAACCACTCCGACGACCTGCTGCCTGATTGCCTTCCGCGTTTCCTCATGATTATCGGTCCGGGCTTCGGCCACAACAACAATTGTCTCTTTACGTTTATCTCCCTCGACGCCGAAGGCAATTACATTCCCTGCTCTTACTCCCTCTACAGTCCCTACGGAACGTTCAATATCTTCGGGAAAAATATTGCGGCCGGAAATGATAATTACGTCCTTTATCCGGCCGCAGAGAATCAATTCCGGTTCTCCATTATTTGGCCCTTCGACAAAATAGGCAAGATCGCCGGTACGCAACCAGCCATCATGAAACAGGTCATCATTCAGATCGGGGCGTTTGTAATAACCGGCCATGACTGATGTGCCCCTTATTTCAAGCTCTCCAACCTCTCTCAGGCCCCTGACCATACCGCTTGCGGGATCAGTGACCCTCATTTCCAGGCCGGGAATAGGCGTCCCCAATAGCGGGAAGCGACGCGACCCTTTGCTGCCGGGGGCAACAGGACGGGCTATTTTTTCCTCTTCCAGGGCGCTGCGATCTACCGTATCAGTGGCCATCCCTCTCAGGGGAGGAGGAAAAGTGCCGCCAAGTGACAGTTCAGCCATACCGAAAGCACAAAACACAGCCTCACCTTTAAACCCATGAGGCTTCGCTGCTTCGATTAATGTTTCAACAACGGTCGGATCAACCGGTTCCGCACCGTTTAAGGCAAGCCTGATCCTGGAAAGATCAAGCATTTCACCGGTATCGGTCATCCGTTTAAAAGCCCTGGCAGCTAAAACCCAGGAGAAGTTAGGTCCTGAGGTAACAGTCCCTTGATAGCTGTGCATCCAACGCAACCAATCGGCCGGGCGGCCAAGGAAATCCTGAGGGGCGGCAAGCACCAGGGAACAGCCGATGGTCATCGGTACAATCAGCAGGCCGACCAGCCCCATGTCGTGGTAGAGCGGAAGCCAGGATACAAAGACATCTTCAGGTACTACCTGAGCAGCATCAATCATCCCGAAAATATTGGCTTCCAGAATCCGGTTGGGAAGCATAACACCTTTCGGGCTTGAAGTTGAGCCGGATGTAAACTGTAAAACTGCAAGCCTTTCGGGATCATAGTCAATTTCTTGATAATCTCTTTCCGAGGGTCTATCGCCGGCCGGCTCCAAATCAGTTAAAAGAAGCACCGGAGGATCACCCGGTTTAATCTCATGATATGCTGCCAGATCAGGATCCAGCAGTAGCAGATCGATATCTCCATGTTTCATCAGGCTTCGGGTTTGGTTGGCAAACTCCTCTACCGAACTAAAACGCATCGGGATTGGCAACATGCTAACACTTGCTCCGCAGAGTAAAACAGCCTGGATGGCTGTCACTAATTTATGGGTAGTCGGACCCAGCAGGGCTAGATGATTGCCCGGCTTAACCCCCTTTCCCTGTAGAACAGCAGCCATACTTTTCGCTTTACTATGAAGTTCTCCCCAGGTCATAGTCAGATCTTTTTTCTCGCTGTTGCCAGCCGCAGAGCCGACAAAAGTAATGGTATTATTTCCTGCTGCAACTTTTTTAAACCTTTCAATCAAAGGTTCGATAACCAGGTGATCCGCAGAGCTACTGATAATTAATGGCTTTTTTTGTTTTTCAGCTTCAGGGGTCATTTTTATACTCCTTTGAACGGGATTAACTCTTTCCGCTTATTGATGATGATTTATAATTCCTTATGGTAAATACGGTATGTTTTATATAATTTACCGCCTGCCTTTTGGGCATCAAGATTCATGCGCGTATTAAATTCATGAATTGTTGATCCCTCTCCATGTGTAAAACCAAGGCGCCTGGCATTTAGCATCGTGTAGTAATAAAGAGCGGCTGATACTCCTCTACGTCGTCCTTTAGGAGTAACAAATAATGCAAACATACGCACGCCGGTTATCTTACGCTTATACCACAGATATTTGAAGACACCGAACGGGAAAAGCCTTCCATTAAGATATTTTAAGACCTGGTTATAATCGGGCAGCGCTACAGCCAAACCCAGACAGTCACCCTGGTCATTTTCAATAAAAAGGACCAGATCCGGAATAGCCAGTTGCCTCAGTTTTTCTATCTCAGCAATCAGTTCCTCATCACTGGGCGGTATCATATCAGGCCAATCGGGCATCGATTCTTCAACAACCTGCTTGATAATCTTTCTTTCCCGGTTTAAATTATGCAGGTCGACCTTGCGAACTGTAAAACCGTATCTTTTTTGAGCGAGGGCTACTCCCCTGACCAGCCTTTCCGGAGGGCCATCGCTAATGTCATAATAATAGGCAAATCGATCAAATTGCTTTTCGAAACCATACTGATCGAAAAATGAAGCATAATAAGCTGGATTGTATGAGTTCAGTAAAACAGGCGGGGTATCAAAACCATCGATCAGCAAGCCCCTGTAATCGTCACCATTGCTTGGAGACTGGGGTCCGGTGGCAATTTTAGCTCCTTGTTCTTTTAACCAGGCACCCGCACTAGCAAATAGCGCTTTCGCAACATTGTAATCATTAATAGATTCAAATAAAGTAATATAACCTAAGTCTTGATTTTTAGCCTTGTTAAGCCTTGAATCGATACCGGCTCCGATTCGGCCAACCGGAAGGTTATTCTGGTAAGCGATCATGAAAGTCGAGGGGCCCAATCTTAACAGAGCATTTTTAGCCGGGTTCAGCGTATCGTGCATATCACTAAGCAGTGGCGGAATCCAATAAGGATCACCTTCATAGAGCTTCCAGGGCAGTTCAACGAAGCACCTCCTGTCCTGCCTGTTTTGGACAGATCTTATTAATATTTTATCACTCAATTTTTCACCTCAATTCAGAGCATTAATAAGTATTAATAATTGTTCAAGTGCCGTTTAAATTCCTTTCAGCAATAATAATTAATTAAAAAAACGATCCCGGTATTTCCAACCGGGATCCGCTTGTGCCGCCAAGTGAGATTAAGTTTAATAAGGCTTGGACTTTTTCGCAAGGTAATCAAGCAGGAAAGGATTGAGGACTTTGATATAAGTGCCTTTCATCCCCAGTGAACGGGATTCGATCACTCCGGCGCTCTCAAACTTTCGTAAAGCGTTAACAATAACTGAACGGGTAATGCCCAATTGATCAGCAATTTTGCTGGCAACCAGCAGGCCTTCATGTCCTCCCAGTTCTTCAAAAATGTGCTCCACAGCTTCCAACTCAGAGTAGGAAAGGGTTGCGACTGCCAGCTGTACAACAGCTTTGTTACGGGCATCCTCTTCAACTTTTTCCGCTTTTGCCCTGAGAATCTCCATACCCACGACTGTTGCTCCGGTTTCAGCCAGAATCAGATCTTCGGCATCAAAAAGCTCGTTAAACCGTGCCAGCAATAATGTACCGATGCGATCGCCGCCGCCCAGAATCGGAACTATTGTCGTGATTTTGTTGGCAAATAGGCACCTTTCTTTATCGATAAAAACACAATCGTTAGATTTCTGCCTGAGGTTAACTCTTGATTCATCTTCTTTAAGCAGAAATTCATTGTATTTTTTGGGAAAGTAGCCATCCTCCAATACATTGTTAACCATTAATTCGCACTCAAACTCATCAACCAGGGACCAACCCAAAATAACGCCTTCTTTATCGGCTATATATACGTTAGCATGAATAACGTTTTTAAGGACTTCAGATACCTCCTTGAAGTCAACGTGGTCTCCACCGGTTTTTTGCAAAATCTTGTTGATACGACGGGTCTTCTCGAGTAAAGGAGAAGAAATCACGTCTGTCACCCACCTTTCTTCGCTAATTTATTTATAAAATATACTTGCTTAAATCTTTATCTTTAACCACTTTTTGCAGCCTGTCCTGAACATATGCGCGATCGATAGCAATTTCGCCAGCAGCAGCGTCACCCGGTAAATTAAAAGATAAGTCTTCGAGGACTTTTTCCATGATTGTATGCAATCGTCTTGCGCCGATATTTTCCATTTCCTGGTTCAAGTAGCAAGCTGTTTTGGCTATCTCTTCGATCGAATCTTCGGTGAAAGTCAATCTCACCCCTTCCGTTTCCAGAAGTGCTTTATACTGTTTGACTAAAGCATTCTTTGGCTCTGTTAGAATTCTGATAAAATCTGTTTCAGTCAGGCTGTCCAGCTCAACCCTGATCGGAAAGCGACCCTGTAATTCCGGGATCATGTCTGATGGTTTTGCAGTATGAAAAGCCCCGGCTGCAATAAATAAAATATGATCAGTTTTCACTGGACCATACTTAGTGACAACCGTGGATCCTTCCACGATCGGTAATATATCCCGCTGAACCCCTTCTCTTGAAACATCGGGGCCAGATCCATGATAATCTTTACCGGCAATTTTGTCAATTTCGTCTAGAAATATTATTCCTAACTGCTCCGCTCTTTCCAAAGCTTCACTAGTTACCGCATCCATGTCAATTAATCTCTGGGCTTCTTCCTGTTCAAGAATCCTTCTGGCCTCGGCAACAGGCATCTTCCGTCTTTTCTTTTTTGGCGGGACAATATTGCCGAGCATGTCCTGCAGGTTAATACCCATTTCTTCCATGCCCTGGCCGGTAAATAGTTCCAGCATCTGTGGCCGTCTTTCTTCAATCTCCAGTTCGACGATGTGGTCCTCCAGTTTTCCCTGCAGGAAACGTTCTCTGACTTTCTCCTGTTCCTCCCTGGCCAGTTTAAGCCTTTCAGCAAAGGCCGGATCATCAACGTTTTCCTCCTGGGGCTGGGCTCCGGAGAAAAGAAAACCCAGAGGATTCGCGGAACGTTTCCTTCTTTGAGGCAGGGGAGAAATAATATCAACCAGCTGTTCATTGGCATTAACAGTAGCTTTGTCCTTAACTTCCAACATGCGTTCATTTTGAACAATCCTGATCGAAGTTTCCACCAGGTCACGAATCATGGATTCGACATCGCGGCCCACATAACCAACCTCGGTAAACTTGGTCGCTTCAACTTTGACAAAAGGCGCTTTCACAAGGCGAGCCAGTCGGCGCGCAATTTCCGTTTTACCAACTCCAGTTGCCCCAATCATAATAATGTTTTTCGGGATTATTTCTTCCTGCAGCTCTTCAGGGAGCATTTTGCGTCGATAACGGTTACGCAGGGCAACTGCCACACAGCGTTTTGCGTCAACCTGACCCACAATAAAACGATCCAGCTCAGATACTATTTGATGTGGTGTTAGCTCTTCAGTTGATTTCGTCATTTAACCGACCCTTCTATAATTCTTCAAGAATAATATTGTTGTTAGTATAGACACATATTTCCGAAGCAATCTGCAGAGCATCACCGGCAATTTTGCCTGGCGAAAAATCAGTGTTTCGAAGCAGGGCCCGGGCTGCGGCTAAAGCATAAGGAGCTCCTGAGCCGACTGCAGCCACTCCGTCATCCGGTTCAATCACTTCTCCGGTTCCGGAGATAATCAGCAGGGCTTCGTGGTTGGCGGCCACAAGCATCGCCTCCAATCTCCGCAGGACCCGGTCAGTACGCCAATCTTTAGCTAACTCAACAGCCGCACGGACCAGATTACCCTGATAAGTCTCCAGTTTTCCTTCGAATTTTTCACATAATGTCAGAGAATCGGCTGCAGAACCGGCAAAGCCGGTGATAACTTTCCCGTCGTAGAGTCGTCGTACCTTACGCGCGCTATGTTTAATAATTGTACTGTTGCCAAAGGTTACCTGGCCGTCACCGGCGATCGCAACCTTATCACCTTTTTTAACCGCTAAAATCGTCGTTGCCTGAATCACTTACAACCCGCCTTTAAATTCTATTTTCGGGGAAAAGAAACTTGGTAAACCTCTCGCAGCATTTCCCTGGTTACATGCGTATAAATCTGTGTTGTGGAAATGCTGGCATGCCCGAGCAGTTCCTGGACCACCCTTAAATCAGCTCCACCTTCAAGCAGGTGTGTGGCAAATGAATGACGTAAAGAGTGAGGCGTAATGTCTTTCTTATGTGATACCTGCCTGATGTATTTTTGGAAGAGATACCGCACTCCCCGATCACTGAGAGGACTACCGTTATTGTTTAAAAATACTTCCTCAGCTTTGACTTCGCTTGGGTTGCGGGAAGCTAATGCCGGCCTGATCTCTTCAAGATATTTCTTCAGGAATGCAGCCGCAACTTTGCCGATCGGGATAATTCTTTCTTTACGCCCCTTGCCGAAAACTTTTATCAGCCTTTCATCAAGCTGCAGCGCTGCTATTTTTAAAGATGTGACTTCACTGACCCTTAAACCAGCGGAATAAATCAACTCCAGCAATGTTTGATCGCGATAACCCAGCAGTGTTTTGCTATTTGGAGCAGTTAGGAGCGCTTCAACTTCATGGTAATATAGAAACCGTGGTAAGGCTTTCCCCAGTTTAGGCCTTGCGACAACAGACCATTTACCTTCGTTGATCACTTTTTCCCGCTGTAAATAAAACAAAAAAGAACGCGTCGCCGAGAGCTTACGCGCAACAGACCGCCGGGAATAGTTACCTTCTTTCAGAAAAGCCAAAAAGCTTCTAAGGGTCAGGTGATTAAGCTCCCGGATCACGCCCTGCTCATCTTCAGCCAGATCCAGGAACTGCATGATATCATTTCTATAAGCCTGAAGCGTTAGCGGTGAAGCGTTTCTCTCCAGATCCAGATGTGCCAGAAAACGCTCCAGCCAATCATAATAATCCACCTTGAACACCCTTAATATCCTAACATAACCAATAAATGTTTTCAAGCAAATCGCTAAGTTTTTTAAAAAAATTCTACCTATTTACAAACATTTTTATTGTTAGCTACCCAGTGAGCTCTTCTTCTCAAAACAGGCTTTTTCATAACCACATTCTTTATTGCTGCAGCGTGCATAACAGTTTCGGGCTTTCCAGACTTCAGTCATCAAAGAACCACATTTGGGACACGGTTGGGATACCGGCTTATTCCATAAAGAAAAATTGCAGGCGGGATAATTGTTACAGCCATAAAAAACCCGCCCTTTTTTACTACGGCGCTCTACGATCATTCCACCGTCAACCGGACATTTAACCCCTGTTTCCTTAACTATTTTTTTAGTATATTTACAATCCGGGTAGGAAGGGCAGGCCAGAAAACGTCCAAATCGGCCATGCTTATATTGCAGCATTTTACCGCATTGCGGGCAAGCCTCATCGCTGAATTCAGGCGCCATTTCTACTTTTTCAATCTTCTCTTCGGCAACAGCCAATCGATCCCTGAAATAACCTTCATAGAAGTCTGTAATTACTTTTAGCCACTTGATTTTACCCTCTTCAATATCATCAAGCTGCTGCTCAAGACGGGCAGTGAAATCAATATCGATTACCTCGGGAAAAAAGTTTACCATCAACTCAACAACCAAGAAACCCAGCTCAGTCGGGACAAAAGCTTTATTCTCCTTAACTACATAACCTCTGCCCTGGATGGTTTCGATAATCGGGCTGTAAGTGCTGGGACGACCGATTCCTTTTTCTTCAAGAGTCTTGATTAAAGAAGCTTCATTAAAACGGGGCGGAGGTTGGGTGAAATGCTGTTCCGGAAGAATCTCGATCAATAGCAACTTCTGTCCTTCCTCAAGCGGTGGCAGAATTGTATCAGGATCATCCTTTTCCGTTTGATTAAGAACAAGAAAACCTGAAAACAAAAGACTGGAACCAGTTGCTTTAAATTGGTAATCACCAGCGGTGATGTTAACCCTGACCTGGTCATAAACGGCAGGGTTCATCTGACTGGCTATAAATCGTTCCCAGATTAAACGGTATAACCGGTTCTGATCACGGGATAAATATTGCTTGATTTTATCGGGTTCATTGATGACCGCAGTTGGTCTGATCGCTTCATGCGCTTCCTGTGCGCCTTTTCTGGATTTATAGTGAGGTGGTTTTTCCGGGAGATAATCTTTGCCGTATTTTGTCTCAATCAGGCTTCTGGCTTCTTCCTGAGCCTGGCTTGACACCCTTGTCGCGTCTGTCCTGATATAGGTTATCAGACCGGATGTTTCTTTTGCGCCTACATTAATGCCCTCATAGAGCTGCTGTGCGATGCTCATCGTTTTACGGCTTGTAAAACCTAATTTAGACGAAGCCTCCTGCTGCAGGCTGCTGGTTGTAAAAGGGGCGTTTGGCCGTCTCTTTCTGCGTGTTCTTGTAATTTGACTGACCACAAATGCTTCATCCTGGACTGCTTCGGCTACTGCTTCAGCATCAGATTCAGTTTTCAGTTCTATCTTCTTTTTCTTGTAACGATCAAGCGCAGCTTTAAATTTTCCTTTCGTACCGGCTTCTTCAAGGACAACATCAACTGTCCAGTATTCTTCGGATTTAAAGTTATTAATCTCTTCTTCGCGCTCGCAGATCAGCCGTACGGCGACTGACTGGACTCTGCCAGCGCTTAAACCGCTTCGCACTTTACTCCATAATAAAGGAGAGATTTTATAGCCAACCAGCCGGTCCAGTATCCGCCTGGCCTGTTGCGCATCAAACATATTCTGATCAATCAGGCGTGGAGAAGCAAAAGCTTCCTTAACTGCTGATTTAGTGATTTCATGAAACTCCACCCGGCACGGTTTTTCCAAATCCAGTTTTAAAGCCTGGCCGATGTGACGGCAGATCGCTTCTCCTTCACGATCAGGGTCAGCTGCCAGATAAACTCGATCAGCCTTTTTCCCGGCATCTTTCAGCTCTTTCAGCAGCTTGCCTTTGCCGCGAATTGTAATGTATTTTGGTTCAAAACCATGCTCAATGTCAACACCAAGTTTACTGCGTGGCAAATCTATCAGGTGACCGTTGGAAGCCATCACCTTGTAATTTTTACTTAAAAATTTGCTGATTGTTCTTGCTTTTGTCGGTGATTCGACTATGACCAGATTCACAAGTTACACACTCCCTGCCAAACCGAAAGATTCTCCGGAAGGTATTCTATCATACTTGTCAAATTCGACAAAAATATTTGCCTGGCATCTGGCGGATCAGTTTTTTAATTTCCAGCGAAACTAATAACGAACTCGCTTCGGCAGCACCGAAACCACTGATTCTAATCAAGTCATCGATATGCATTGGCTGGTAAGGAATCTGCTGTAAAAGTTTTTTTTCCGCCGCAGGAAGATCGTTTGCATGGAGTTGCAGCGATAACTGCTCTTCACAGCCCTGTTTCAGATTAAGTTCTTCAAGGATATCAGCCGCACATTCGACAAGCTTTGCTCCCTCTTTAATCAACCGGTGACAGCCACGGCTGTAAGGTGAACCGATATTTCCCGGAACAGCAAAAACTTCCCGGTTTTGCTCAAGGGCATAATTAGCGGTAATCAACGAACCGCTTTTTGCCGTAGCTTCAACGACTACCGTTCCCAAGCTCAAACCACTGATAATTCTATTACGTTGGGGGAAATTAGCCGCCATGGGACTTGTCCCTAAGGGAAACTCGCTGATGACGATCCCTTTTGCCGCTATCTCTGTCATTAAACCTTGATTTTGCCGGGGATAGCAGCAATCAAGGCCACATCCTAGAACTGCCGCCGTGTAGCCTCCACTTTCCAGGGCGCCGCGGTGAGCGGATGTGTCAACTCCCAGGGCCATACCACTAATCACGGTCATGCCGGCTGCTGCAAGCTCACAGCCCAGACTTTGGGCAACTTCCTGCCCGTAAAAAGTGGAACGGCGGCTGCCGACAATTGCTATGGCCGGCCCGGAAACTACCTTCGGATTGCCAATATAGTAGAGAATCGGCGGGGAATAACTAATCTGTTTCAACAATTCGGGATAGTGATCAGAGTCACTTGACAGACATTTAATATTATATTGAGCAAGACGGTACCATTCTTTTTCCGGTTCCAGATCTTTTTTCTCATTGATCAAACGATCAAGTGATTCTGCTCTGATCGAGAAAACCTGCTTATATTCCTCACCAGATGCCTGCCAGGCAATCTCGGCTGAACCAAAATGGTTTAATAAGACATTTATCCGCCGGGATCCAAGAACTGAAAGACAATTAAGGGCATTTAAATAGATTAAATCGCGCTGTTTAGTAGGCTCCATATAATCCTGCTATTTCGTAATTTTTGGCCAGGGAGTACTTAAAAGCCCGTTTAACAATTTTACCGCATTTTGCAAATCAGAACCATCAACTATCTCCGATGGAGTGTGCACATAGCGGCAGGGTATGGACAATGCACCTGACGGTACACCATCCCTTGAGAGGTGGATCGCACCGGCATCTGTACCCCCTCTCTCCAGAACTTCCAACTGGTAGGTAATCCCTAACTTTTCAGCCGTTTCAACCATAAATCTCCTGACAACAGGGTGCGCTATTACCGAGCTGTCCTTGACCTTGATAGCCGGACCCTCACCAAGGCTGACAGCCATGACCGGTGCTTTTGGCGTATCACCGACCAAGGTGACATCGACGGCCAGGCCATAATCCGGTTCGTAACCAAAAGCAGCAGTTTTTGCTCCACGCAAGCCGAGCTCTTCCTGTACTGTAAAAACAAAACATATTTCCTGCGGTAATTTTCCGGAAAGTCCTTTTATTGTTTCAACCAGAACGGCACAACCAGCCCTGTTATCCATCGCTTTGGCCATAAAACGGCCACCTGGCAATTGTTGGAAAGACTGATCCAGACAGGCCAGATCACCAATGGCCACTCTTTGTTCCGCAGCTGCTTTATTCTGCTGTCCGATGTCTAGATAAAGTTTTGACCACTCTAATTCCGAAATTGTTTTTAACTTTTCGTGATAAACCGTGCCGATCAAGCCATCCTGGAATTTTAATCGCTGACCGATTAGCTGGTAGGGAGTTACGCCGCCCAGTGGAGCAATGCGCAAAAAACCATTCTCGTCGATATTTGTCACTATGATTCCAATTTCATCCATGTGAGCGGAAACCAGGACCTTTGGCGCTTGCCCTTTATAGAGAACAAACAAATTACCCAGCTTATCTTCATAGATCTGATCGGCTTGATCACCAACCAGCTGCCTTATTTTTTCTTTTACGGCATCTTCATTGCCGGAAGGTCCGTATAGCTCAGTAAGATTCCTTATCAGTTTTTCCATCGTTTTTACACCTGCCTCACTGCTGTTCTTCAAGCCAACCTCTGACCAGATCAATTGTACTCTTTAAATCGCTTTCATACAGAATGCTGTGCGGAGAATGGATATAGCGACAAGGCACGGCAACCACTGCGGTTTTCACTCCGCTTCGTGAATAGGCTACTGCCCCGCCTTCAGTCCCCGCTCCGGTAAAACGGCGGAACTGATAAGCAGTTCCGGTTTTTTCAGCAACAGTTACAAGCTCTTTTCGCATCCGGCTGTCAACTAAAATTGTCCTGTCCATCAGGCTGATTGCCGGACCGCATCCCAACATGGTGGATGAAGCATCCTGCTCTGTTTCAGGAGTATCGGCTGCCGCTGTTGCCTCCACCACCAGCGCTTTTTCCGGTTCTAGCGTAAAAGCAGCGACCTGGGCTCCCCTGGTACCGACTTCTTCCTGCACAGTGAAGGCAACATCAAAACTAAGACCATTTTTCTCCAACAAGAGGCTGAGTAAAATCAGGCAGCCTGCCCGATCATCAAAGGCTTTGCCCATATAAGCTGCTTTGCCGAGCGTTTTACAGGACACATCAAAAGCAGCATACTCGCCGATCTTCACATATTCAGATGCTTCAGCCCTGTTTTTGAAGCCACAGTCTATGAAAAGTGATTCTTCCCGGAACGGCTTGTTTTGCTCATCCTTTTTCTGAAGATGAATGGGTTTACTGCCGATAACACCGGGCAAAGCACAGGAACCAACTTTAACCCTTTTCGCCACTAAAACCCTACTGTCAATACCGCCGACTGGCATAAAGCGCAGTAAACCGTTTTTACGGATATCCATGATCATCAGCCCTACTTCGTCCATATGGGCTGAGAGCATCACTGATCTTCTTTTTTGTTTTCCCTTACGGATTAAAAGATTACCAATTGAATCAACCGTCACTTTTAATTGCCCGTTGCCCAGGCGATCAAGCAGATAACTGCGCACTTCTCCCTCATTGCCAGAAACCCCGCTTAAATTCGATAACTCGGTCAGCATTTGTTTTATTATCATTGTGAGCCTCTGGAGACCGGTTTGATAAAATCCTGTGCCAGGTAACTTAAAATTTTACCGGCAGAGAGCAGATCGTCAATACTGATCAGCTCAACAGTGGAGTGCATATAGCGTAACGGTATAGACAACAAACCGGTGGGTATCCCTTCCCTTGACACCTGAAAGGCCCAGGCATCAGTACCACTATGACCAGGGATCGGTTCAACCTGATACGGCAGAAAATTGTCGCTAGCAGCTGACTTGAGGCGTAAGAAAAGATCTTCACTAAAGTTTGGGCCGGTGGCTATTGCCGGACCGTCGCCCAGTTTATAAACAAAATTCCGCTCAAGATTCGGGCCATCACCATGAGTTACATCCACAGCAACTGCAAAATCCGGGTTTAAACCAAAAGCTGCAGTTGTTGCACCCCTTAACCCTACTTCTTCCTGCATCGACGCAATAAAAATGATATCTGCCTCATGGCTCTGCTTTGCAAGCCCAGCCGCACAATAAATCAGGGCGGCAACTCCGGCCCGGTTATCGAGTGCTTTTCCGCTAATATTTTTACCATTTTTCAGCAACAAAGGTTGCAAATCAAAGGAGACAAAATCCCCTACCGCAACATTTCTCTCAACTGCAGTTGAATCCAGGCCGGTATCAATAAAAAGGTTTTCCAGCGGTGTTGCTTTTTTTCTCTCCTGATCGGAAAGCAAATGAGGAGGTGCAGCACCGATAACTCCTCGAAGCGCTTCCCGGCTATGAACCATTACAGCCTGACCGGGCAATGTTCGTGCGTCCAGACCGCCTATAGCGGTAAAGCGCAAAAAACCGCCCTTTTCTATTTTAGTAATCATAAAACCGATCTCATCAATATGAGCGATCAGGGCCAGACTGACTTTAGTACTCTTTTTAGCAGTTCCTTCTTTTAACGCCAGCAAGTTTCCGAATCGATCCCTATTAACTGCACAGCCAAACTGCTTGAAATAACCCTCAGCAATGTCGACTGCAGGATCTTCAAAACCGGAAACCCCTGCTGCACCTGCAAGCTTGAAAAGAACTGAAACAAGGTCTGCTTCTTTCACAATTATCTGCCTCTCCTGCCGGACATTTTTATCAGGGGGTGATTAATCCCTCGCCTTTTAATTCTTCTAACACTCTACGTGCCTCGGTAAATTCAGGAAGTTTTCGAAACAGCAGACCATACTCCAGGCTGTCCACCAGGGCTATCCAACTTGCTTCAATAACGTTTGGTGAAACACCTACAGTTCCCCAGCTCATTTCGTCGTCACGTGATTCAATTAAAACCCGGACCTGGGCGCCGGTTCCGTCAACCCCGTCGATAACCCGCACTCTGAAATCTGTCAGCCTGATTTTCTTCAGGGCAGGATAGATGCCTTCCAGGGCCTTTCTAAGGGCATTGTCGAGAGCATTAACCGGCCCGTTACCCTCAGCAGCGGTATGGACCTGAACATCTCCAACCCTGACTTTAATTGTTGCTTCTGAATAAAGCTGTCCACTTTCCCTTTTTTCGATAATCAGGCGAAACCCCTCTAATTTAAAAAGCGGCTGGTAAGCCTGCATCATTTTCAGAACCAATAGCTCAAAAGATCCTTCAGCTCCTTCAAACTGATAACCATAGTGCTCCATCTCTTTTATCCGCTGTAAAACCGAAGCGGTTTCCGGCTTGTCTTTATCAAGTTTTAAACCGTTCTGAGTTGTTTTCATGCTGATACTGCTGCGGCCGGCCAGTTCCGATACCAGAATTCGTCTCCGGTTACCCACTGATTCCGGAACCGCATGTTCGTAAGTTGCCGGTTGTTTGCTGACAGCATCAATATGGATACCGCCCTTGTGGGCAAAGGCATTGTAACCGACATAAGGTTGTTGTTCTGCCGGGGCAATATTTACCAATTCAGATACAAAGCGCGAAAGTTTTGTCAAACCCCGCAACTGCTCTTCGGTTACGACAGGAAGCCCCATCTTAAGCTGCAGGTTGGCGATTATTGTGCAAAGATTAGCGTTACCGCAGCGTTCACCATACCCGTTGATGGTTCCATGAACCTGGACGGCCCCTTCGCGCACAGCAATCAAAGAGTTTGCCGTCGCCATACCTGCATCGTTATGGACATGAATGCCTAAAGGGATCTTAAGCCTATCTTTTACGGTTGTCATGATCGCTGTTAGTTCCCAGGGCATCAAACCACCATTGGTATCGCACAGGACAACTAAATCTGCTCCGCCTTCTGCTGCAGCTTCAAGAGTTGACAGGGCATATTCCGGATTGGCTTTATAACCGTCGAAAAAATGTTCGGCATCAAAAAAAACCTGCTTGTCCTGTTTCTTTAGATAACTGACCGTATCACCGATCATCTTCAGATTTTCTTCCAAAGTAGTTTTCAGGGCATCGCGGACATGAAAATCCCAGCTTTTACCAAAGATAGTTACTGTGTCAGTATTTGCATCTACCAGAGCACGGACATTCTGATCTGCTTCAGCGGTCACACCGGGCCTGCGGGTACTGCCAAAGGCGCAGAGTCTGGCGTGCTTAAAATTAATTTTTGCCGCACGCCTGAAAAACTCGATGTCTTTCGGATTTGATCCCGGCCAACCGCCCTCAATGTAACTGACGCCGAACTTATCCAGTTTTTCAGCAATCTTCAGTTTATCTGTTACAGAAAGAGAAACCCCTTCCCGCTGTGAACCGTCTCTTAAAGTTGTATCGTAGATTTCGACTTTCTGCATTACGATTCCCCCACTAGTGATCAGCACTAAAATTAAAAGGTATTATACTACACCGGATTAAACGATGTCCATTAGAATTACACTCAAACTCCAGGCATGATTAAAATCCGCTGTCATAATCAACCAGGCGGTAGCAGTCCGGGGGCAACTCACGTAAAAAAACCGATGGCCCCTCCGATACGGCGCCATAATTACGGTAATCTTCGCGGTAAGTTGACATCATCAGGTAACGGCGTGCCCTGGTTGCCGCAACATAAAAAAGACGCCTTTCCTCGGACAGATTGCTGTCATCGAATCTTTGGGATGGAAAATGACCCTGGTTCATGCCGATAATGAAAACAGCCTCCCATTCTTTACCCTTGGCGCTGTGAATAGTTGAAAGAGTGAGCTGCCCTTCATCATTTCCCGACTCAGGATCAGCAAATACTGATTCTTCAAGAACCAGTGACTCCAGAAATTGATCAAGTTTTTCAAACCTTTCGGCGTAGATAGCCAGCCTTTCAATCCCGCCCAGCCTTTCTTCATATTGATCCGGGTAATTCTGGCGCAAGATCGGATCATAGTTGTGATCCATAACCGCTGTGATCAACTGCGGAACATGATTCGGCCCCATATTGACGAGCTGCTGCAGAGTTTTTTGTAATGATTCCCATCCGGATTTACCACGCGACGGGGAAATTTGCCCACTTAAAACTGATTCCAGCGGATTTGCCTGCAGCTTTAGCTCATTCCACAATTTATCAAATGACGCCGGCCCCAAACCCGGCTGCAGGGTGGCGATCCGACGCCAGGCATTTTCATCCCTCGGGTTGTAAAGAACCTTTAAGTAGGCCAGCAGATCTTTGATCTGTGCTTTTTGAAAAAATTTAACCCCGCCGTAGGTGCGATAGTTAATCCCCTTGCGAGCCAGGGCAAATTCAATTTCAGGAGTCAGGTATGAACTGCGATAAAGAACAGCGATCTCGGAAGAAGGTAAAGCATAGGTATGCTGCAGTTCCCATATATTTTGCAGCACAAATGCCGCTTCCTGCCTGGCATCGTAAACTTTGGCGATTACTGGTTTATCACCCGAAGGGTTTTCAGAATAAAGTTCTTTTGGTAACTGCTCACGATTATAGCTGATTGAAAAATTAGCCAGTTCAACAATCTCCGGAGTGCTGCGGTAATTTTTTTCCATCCGCACCAGTCGGCATCCTTCATATTTCTCCGGAAATGAAAGAATATTTCCGATCTGGGCATAACGAAAAGCATAAATCGACTGAGCATCATCACCAACAACACAGATCGAAGCAGCACCCGCAAAAAGATCGATGATCCGGGCCTGGATCAGGTTAGTATCCTGAAACTCATCAACTAAAACATGTTTCAGCCGCTGGTGGTAATGATCCTTAACCTGTGGAAATTTCTCGAAAAGTTCCAACCAGTATAAAAGCAGATCATCAAAATCAAATGCATTGCTATCCTTTTTTTTCTGCTCGTACTTAGTTGCGGTTATT
Source organism: uncultured Syntrophomonadaceae bacterium (assembly GCA_964436815.1). Taxonomy (GTDB): domain Bacteria; phylum Bacillota; class Dethiobacteria; order DTU022; family DTU022; genus UBA993. The sequence continues at coordinate 4,117 of CAYTER010000022.1, read as the reverse complement.
TCAATTACTTCCAGATACTCCAACCGGTATGGGTAGTACTCCTCCATAACTTCCCTGATTGTTAAGCCCGAGTTACGGGCCTGGCTGATAATCCGGCCCAGTAAACCGCGCTGCATGATCAACTTTCGATCTTCATCACTGACAGGCTGCGCGGCAAGAATCTGTTTTAGCATAATACGGCTGTCGTCTTCGTCCAGGATAGAAAAATTAGGTGTTCTTTCAACAAGGGCGGCATCGCGTCTTAAAATCCGGGCGCCAATGCTGTGAAAAGTTCCCGCCCACAGCTGATATGGCAGGAAACCAATTAAGGTTTCCAGACGTTCTTTCATCTCCCCGGCTGCCTTGTTGGTAAAAGTAAGAAGCATCAGCTCTTCGGGTCGAATCCCGCACTGAATCAGGTTCGCTGCACGGTAGACCAATGCTCGTGTCTTCCCTGAACCAGGCCCGGCCAACCCCAGGATAGCCCTGTCATCTGCGGTTGCGAATTCCAACTGGGCAGGATTAAGTTCATTTTCCAACAGGGCAGACCACTGTGGTGGCGCGTTCTTTGCTGTTCCATTCTGATACTCTGGATTTTCCAAGCCGCCATCCCTTTTCCGAATTTCAAAATAAAATAATCAGGCGGATCATAACACATATAAGCATACACTGCCAGAACCAGGGGCGCGGACTGTGCAAGGGTTCATCTTGACAAACAGATTTAAACTTTATAGGCTAATAATGAAACTTCGCGCTCTATATTTCAGATATAAAATTATTTTTATTTGGGTGCTATGGTCACTGACCCGGCAGGAGTTGTTATATGTTAAATGACGTGAAGGAGATTCTACTGGAAGTAATTCAGGCTATCGGGCCACTGGTAATTGTTGTTGCCCTGATTCTGTTTTTCTTACCGGCCAGGCCAGGAGATCTCTTTATTAAATTTATCTTTGGTGCAATTTTAGTATCAAGCGGTCTTTTTCTATTCCTGGTAGGAGTCAGAATTGGACTCTTGCCAATCGGGGAAATGATCGGTGCCGAACTTGTCTCAAAGGGCTCCCTCGTTTTTCTGCTCATTTCTTCATTTATATTCGGTTTCGTTATCACCATCGCTGAACCTGATGTCCGGGTTCTCGCCTACCAGGTCGATCTCGCCTCCGGAGGCACCATTGGCAATAATCTGCTGATTCTAGCCGTTGCAATAGGAGTAGGTCTATTCGTGGCACTGGCTATCCTGCGTATTTTGCTCGGCGTCCCAATAGCATATCTACTATCGGCAGGCTACCTGGTAATCATTGTTCTATCCTTTTTTACACCGCCCGGTTTTGTTGCCATATCCTTTGATGCCGGCGGTGTGACAACCGGGCCGATGGCAGTTCCTTTTATTCTTGCTTTAGGAGTTGGAGCAACATCCGTCCTGGGAGGCAAATCCAAAGTATCCGAAGCTTTCGGCCTGATTGGCCTCGCTTCGATCGGCCCGGTTATAAGCATTATGCTGCTGGGGGTATTTTACGGATGAATTTATACTTCGTGCTTGAAGGCTTTACTCATACGATCACCGAAGTCCTGACCGCAGTAATCCCGGTCCTTATTTTCTTTTTATTATTTATTTTTGTTTTTAGATTGCCTAAAATGACCCTCTTTACTCTGCTGAAAGGCATTATCTTCGCTTTTTGCGGCCTGGCTCTCTTTCTCCAGGGTGTTAAAATTGGTTTTATGCCGGTTGGCATGGAAATGGGGTCGATCCTGGCCGGGTTTGCCTACCGCTGGATTCTGATTCCTTTAGGTTTTATTCTTGGGTTTGTAGCAACCCTGGCCGAGCCGGCAGTCAGAATCCTTAGTAATCAGGTCGAAAAAACTTCGAGCGGTTATATCCGCAGTAAGGTAATCATGTATACTTTATGTCTCGCTGTCGGTTTATTCATCGCCTTGGGCATGACCCGCATCGTTTATGGTATCCCTTTCTATTATATAATTATTCCCGGCTATCTGCTGGCGATCGTATTGATGTTTTTTTCCAAATCATCTTTTACAGCTATTGCCTTTGATTCAGGAGGAGTTGCCACCGGGCCGATGACCGTTACTTTTATTATGGCTCTGGCTGTTGGAGCCGCAGATGCCATAGAAGGGCGGAGCGCTGTGGTTGACGGTTTCGGACTAATCGCTCTTGTAGCCCTGGCACCAATAATTATGATTATGTTACTCGGTTTTCTCTACCCTCAGGAAAGCGGCGAAGGCAAGGATGATGACAGTAATCAACCAACCGGACAGCTTGTCAGGCAAACAGATGATGACAACCCGGTCAACAGTCAGGAGGAAAGAACTGATGGAGAGTCTTAGACAGGACTTAATTGTAACGATTGTAAAAAAAGGATGTTGTGAATGTATTATAGAAGAGACGAAAAAAGCAGGTGCTGAAGGTGCAACAATTATACCAGCCCGAGGTACGGGAATTCATGAACAGAAAAAATTGTTGGGTATACCGATCGAGCCGGAAAAAGAGATCATCTTCACCATCGTTCCTGAAGCAATAACCGACCAGGTGCTTGCAGCGATCATCAGGGCCGGCAAGCTCGAACAACCAGGCACCGGGGTTGCCTTTGTCATTGATCTTAAAAAAGTTGTTGGCGTAGTCCACCTGCTAAAAAACAAAGATCAGTAAAAAGAAATCGGGAGGCGATTAAACCTCCCGATCAGTCTGGATCATTTTCAAACCGATTTAAAGTTTTTCGAATTCATCTTTCCCTACCCCGCATACCGGGCAAACCCAGTCATCCGGGAGATCCTCAAATGCAGTGCCCGGGGCTACCCCGCCATCACTGTCCCCTTCTGCGGGGTCATAGACATACCCGCAAACCTGGCATTCATATTTATCCATCGACAGCATCTCCTTTCAGGGTTTTCTTTTTTTTAGATGGTTTAACTATCATTTAATATTATTCACGATTATAACACAGATACTTTCCAGTGGGGAACAGTCAATAATTGAATATAATCTAATACTCAGCGCTTTCTGTCATCAGGCAAATATATCTCTTGCCTGAGCAGGTAAAAAGTAAATTTTTGCTGAATTAAAAGTTAACCAGTGCAGTAGTGATCATTGCCCCTATCGCAGCTAACAAGGAGGAAGTCTGATGCTGGCAAAAGTATATTCCTGTGCTATTCACGGTATTAAAGGAATCCCCCTGGAAATAGAAGTCGATATCGCTGACGGTCTACCGGCCTTTGACCTGATCGGCTTGCCTGATGCTTCAGTCCGCGAAGCAAAAGAGCGGGTCAGGGCTGCAGTACGCAACAGCGGCTTTGATTTCCCCTATTCCCGGATCACAGTAAATCTGGCTCCGGCTGACCTGAAAAAGGAAGGATCTGCTTTTGACTTAGCTATTGCTGTTGGTCTGCTGGCCGCAACAAAACAGCTTCCCAAAACGGAGCTGCTGGAAAATGCTTTTTTTGCAGGCGAACTTTCTCTTGATGGCAGTCTGAAAAGTATCAGCGGTGCTTTGGCAGTGGCTCTTTCACTTGCTGAAGAGGATAACTGCCAGGATAAAATTTTGTACCTGCCGGAGACAAACTGCCTCGAAGCAGCATTGGTAGAACAAATTACCGTTAAAGGTATTCTTACCCTGGATCAGCTGGTAAAAGATTTAAGCGGAACAATTGACATACCGCCAACCAGACAATCAGTTTTTAAGCATGAACAGGACAAAAAAGCGGAATCTGATTTCAACGAGGTCAGAGGCCAGGAAACAGCAAAACGCGCCCTGGAAATTGCCGCAGCCGGCTCACACAATGTTCTGCTTTACGGCCCCCCTGGCAGCGGAAAAACTATGCTGGCCAGGCGTCTGCCATCAATTCTGCCTCGTCCCACCCTGGATGAAATCCTGGAGATCACCCGCATCCATAGCGTTGCCGGACAACTGGATCGCCATACTCCTTTACTGGATCAGCGCCCTTTTCGCAGTCCTCATCACAGCGCATCTACTGCAGGCATTATCGGCGGCGGCAAAAATCCGCGCCCCGGTGAAGTCAGTCTTGCCCACCACGGTGTCCTTTTCTTTGATGAGCTTCCGGAGTATAATCGCGAGGTGCTTGAAGCGCTTCGCCAGCCGTTAGAGGATCGGATTGTTACCGTTACCAG
>CAYTER010000021.1:0-33431 GCA_964436815.1 uncultured Syntrophomonadaceae bacterium | reverse complement strand
CTTGCCCCGCCAGTGTTTTCCTTTATTTTCAGAGTAGATCCTTACCCGCAGGTAATGAGGGGTGAATCCTTCGGCATATTCGCCGGGTACTACTTTTTCCACCAGCACCGGCTGAACAGAGCCGACAAAATGACGGCGGTACTGGTCAGCCATTTTTTGACCGAGGGCGATCATCTCTTTGCTGCGCGCCTCTTTTAGTTCATTAGGCAGGTGGCCGGGCAATTCGGCCGCAGGCGTTCCCGGGCGGGCTGAATATTTAAAAACATGCAGGCGGCTGAACCCGATATCTTCGATTAGCTTCAAGCTGCGCTGGTGATGGAGTTCAGTCTCCCCCGGAAAGCCGACAATCACATCACTACTGAGCGACACCCCCGGAATCTCCTGTTTGAGAAGTTTGGCCAGGTAAAAAAATTCAACCGGTTCATAAGGCCGGTTCATTAATCTTAAGATTTCTCCATCCCCGCTTTGCAGGGGGATATGCAGGTGCGGGCAGATAATATTAGAAGTGGCGATCTTTTCGATCAGTTCGCCGGTAATGTCGGAAGGTTCGATCGAGCTTAAGCGCAGCCTGAGCAAGCCGGGGATCTGTTCCAGTTCTTCGAGCAGCAGGGCTAAGGTTACCGCTTCAAGATCAGCCCCGTAAAGACCTAAGTGCACCCCGGTCAGGACGATCTCCCGGCAGCCGGAGGCGATCAGGGGTTCTACCCTCTCCACCACTGCTGCCGGAGGCATGCTGCGCAAGGGACCCCTGACCTGCGGGACGATACAATAAGTGCAGTGCTGGTTACAGCCTTCCTGAATCTTGATAAAACCCCTGGTCCTACCCCGGCGGGGCGCAGGAGGTAATAGTTCAAAAGATTCATCCGGCCGGTGGGCGCCAACTAAATCAAGCAGTGACCCCCGTTTCAGGTTTTCAATGATTTGGGGCAAATTTTCCCTTTCCCGGTTGCCGATAATCAGATCAACCTGATCCATCTGCTTAATCTGCTCCGCTGCCCCCTGGGCATAACAGCCGGTGGCTACGATTAAAGCATCCTGGGAACGGCGGCGGGCCCGGCGAATGGCCTTTCGTGATTTATGATCGCTTTCCCCGGTTACGGTGCAGGTATTGATCACGTAAATATCAGCCTCTTCCTCAAAGCCGGTAATCCGGTAACCTGCTTTTTCAAAAAGGGCTTGCAGCGACTCAGTTTCGCAGTAATTAACTTTGCAACCGAGAGTAAAAAATGCCGCTTTCTTTTTCAAGATTCTCCTTCTTTCCGGACCGGATCACCCCAGCCGGGCCAAATCACCGTACGCTGCCTGGACCATGGTCAGGGCTGCTGCCGCAGCGGTATCGCTGCGCAGGATCCGCGGGCCGAGAGTAACCGGGATTGCCCCATGCAGTTTAAGCTCTTCAATTTCCTGCTCGGCGAATCCTCCTTCAGGTCCGATCAGCAAAAAAAGAGCCTTACCTGGCAAGCAGGGCTCTTTTATTTGAAGTCCGGGTAAGGGAGTGGATTTATCTTCTTCCCAGGGCACAATGATGGTAGCCTGAACCGCTTCAGTGATCAGCTCGGCAATGGTCCGAACAGGATCAACCGGGGGCAGAAAAGCACGGTGACACTGGGCCGCAGAAGAGCGGGCAATAGCGCGCCATCTTTTCAGCCGTTTTTCATCCTGGCCTTTTCCGGGCCGGGGTATACTGCGAGCGGTGATCAACGGAGCGATCCTGGTGACCCCGAGTTCGACGGCCTGGCGGATTACCAAGTCCATCTTGTCCCCTTTTAAAAGCGAGGGGCAGAGTACCAGGTTCAGCGGTGATTCTGACGAAGGTACTTCAGCTTCCAGGTTGATGATAATCTCACGGGCTTCAACCGTGGCTACGCGGCCGCGAAAAGCCAGCCCGTGACCATCAGCCACCAATACCTCTTCCCCGGGCATGATGCGCAGCACCCGGCCGGCATGGGTCAGATCCTCTTCAGCGAGGGCAACCGGTTCGCCTTTGCGGAGCGGGTAGCCTTCCCGGAAAAATAGGTGCATGGTAATCTCCCTGAATGTATAGTTTTAGCCGCTGCCGAAAGCCTCTTTCAGGTGATCAAAAAAGTTTTTACTCTCAACCCCGGCCTCTTCTCCGCTGAGTTTCGAATACTCATGCAACAGCTCTTTCTGTTTCTGGTTGAGTTTCTTCGGCACCTTGATGCCGACCCTGACCTTCAGATCGCCCTTACCGCTGCCGTGCAGATGAGGCATGCCACGGCCCCTGATCCGAAAGAGAGTGCCATGCTGGGTTCCCTCGGGCACCTTCAGGGTAGCCGTTCCATCTAAGGTGGGCACTTCCATCTCCACCCCTAAAGCAGCCTGACCGATGCCGATTGAAGCATCAAGGTAAAGGTCGCTCCCTTTGCGCTGGAACTGCTTGTGGGGCTTAATAGATACGACCACGTAAAGATCACCCGGCGGACCTCCGCGCAAGCCCGCTTCGCCGCCTCCGCTGACCCTAAGTTTTGTTCCTTCCTCCACTCCAGGCGGGATCTTGATCTCAAATTTCTTCTCTTTTACGATCCGGCCCTGGCCGCTGCAGGCCGGGCAAGGTTCTTTAACTGTTTTTCCTTCACCGCGGCAGGCTACACAAACCTGGCTGCTGACAAAGCGGCCGAAGGGGGTATTGCGGGTCACCTGCTGCTGGCCGCTGCCTCCGCATGCGGAACAGGTTTCAGGCTCGGTGCCCTTTTTGGCTCTGGAACCCCCACATTCTTCGCAGGTTTCAGTGCGGGGGATATTGATGGTTTTCTCAAGACCGTTAAAAGCATCTTCTAAGGTAATATCCAGATCATAGCGCAAATGGCTGCCCTGTTCCGGACCCTGGTAACGACGCCTGCCGCCGCCCATTCCCCCAAAAAACTGCTCGAAGATATCATCGATTCCGCCAAAGCCGAAACCGCCGCCGCTAAAATTGCCAAAACCTTCGAAGCCGCCTCCACCGCCATAATCAGCCTGGTGGCCGAAGCGATCGTAATGCGCCCGCTTCTGGGCATCGCTTAACACATCATAGGCTTCTTTTACTTCTTTAAATTTCTGCTCAGCTTCGGCATCGCCATTGTTGAAGTCCGGGTGGTACTGTTTGGCCAGCTGCCGGTATGCTTTTTTAATTGTATCGGCCGAAGCGCTGCGCTCCACGCCCAGCACTTCGTAATAGTCGCGTTTGCTCATTTAAAAGAACTCATCCTTTAACTCTCTTTATTTTCCTCTTCATCCTGCACGTCAAAATCAGCATCGACAACATTTTCCGCATCGGCCTGAGAAGCCTCTTCCCCGGCTGCGCCACCTTCCTGCTGGGCCTTGGTCTGTTCATAGAGTTTCGAGGACAGTTCATGCATAAAGCTGTTCATCTTTTCTGTGGCAGCCTTGATCTGCTCAATATCTTCTCCGGCAGCCGCTTTGCGCAGTTCTTCAATTGCGCTCTTAATTTCTTCCACCTTGGCGCTTTCAACCTTGTCCCCTAAATCCTTAAGCGCTTTTTCGGCGCTGTAGGCCAGCGTATCAGCCTGGTTACGGGTCTCGGCCAGTTCACGGCGCTTGCGATCTTCATCGGCAAATTTTTCAGCTTCGTTAACCATGGAGTCAATCTGATCTTTTTCCAAACCGCTGGAGGCGGTGATGGTGATCTTCTGCTCCCGGTTGGTGCCCAGATCCTTGGCTGAAACATTAACTATGCCATTGGCGTCGATATCAAAGCTGACCTCAATCTGGGGCACACCGCGCGGTGCCGGCGGAATGCCGTCAAGCATGAAGCGGCCGAGAGTTTTATTATCTGCAGCCATTGCCCGCTCACCCTGCAGAACATGAATTTCCACACTGTTCTGGTTATCTGCCGCGGTGGAGAAGATCTGTTTCTTCTCGGTGGGAATAGTGGTGTTGCGTTCGATAATCCTGGTGGCTACACCACCCAAAGTTTCTATCCCCAGCGAAAGCGGAGTAACATCGAGCAGCAGCACGTCTTTTGCCTCTCCACCCAATACAGCCGCCTGGTAAGCTGCGCCCATGGCCACCACTTCATCGGGGTTAACACCCTTATGCGGTTCCTTGCCCAAAAGCTTGCGGATCGCATCCTGCACAGCCGGAATACGGGTGGAACCGCCCACTAAAACGATGCGATCGATCTCTTTCGATGTCAGGCCGGCATCACTCAGGGCCTGCTTGGTCGGGCCCATTGTTTTTTCGACCAGGTCGGCAGTCAGTTCATCGAACTTAGCCCTGGTCAGGGTTACATTTAAGTGCTTGGGTCCGTCCTGGGTCGCGGTAATAAAGGGCAGGTTAATGTCGGTGGTGGTCACGGTAGAAAGCTCCACCTTGGCCTTTTCAGCCGCTTCGATCAGCCGCTGGAGAGCCATCCGATCGGTTCGTAAGTCGATGCCCTGGTCCTTCTTAAATTCTTCAGCCACGTAATCGACCACCCGCTGGTCGAAGTCGTCACCGCCCAGGCGGTTGTTACCGCTGGTGGCTTTAACTTCCACTACATCGTCACCTAGTTCCAGCACGGAAACGTCAAAGGTGCCACCGCCCAAGTCAAAGACCAGGATCTTATGGTCGCCTTTTTTGTCGAGGCCGTAAGCCAGGGCGGCAGCAGTCGGCTCGTTGATGATGCGCAGCACTTCCAGGCCGGCAATGGTGCCGGCATCCTTGGTGGCCTGGCGCTGACTGTCGGTAAAGTAAGCAGGAACAGTGATTACTGCCTGCGTAATTTTCTCTCCCAAAAAGCTTTCGGCGTCGGTCTTCAGTTTTTGCAATACCATAGCCGAGATTTCCTGAGGGGTATAATCCTTATCATCAATATTAACTTTATGGGCGGTGCCCATTTCCCTTTTAATCGAGCTGATGGTCCGCTCAGGGTTGGTAATGGCCTGACGTTTGGCAACCTGGCCCACCAACCGCTGTCCATCCTTGGTAAAAGCCACTACGGAAGGCGTGAGCCTGCTGCCTTCGGCATTGGCGATAATTTCCGGTTCACTGCCCATCAATACTGCAATTACCGAGTTAGTTGTTCCAAGGTCAATTCCTACTACTTTTCCCATTATTACTTCCTCCTCAACTGTTCTTTGTATAAATGCCTTTACAGGCTATTCGCGGCATACCTTAACCATCGACGGTCGCAGGATGCGCTGCCGGTGACGGTAACCTTTCTGCAGCTCTTCGGTGACCGTCCCGGGATCATGAACGTCGCTCTCCACTTCCATCACCGCATGGTGACAGTGCGGGTCGAAAGGAATGCCGGCTGCTTCAATAACCGATACTCCCTCCTGGGATAGAATCTGTTCCAGCTGCTTGAGGATCATTTCCAGCCCTTCAATATAAGCCGGTGATACATCACCTGCAGCTCGGGCTGATTCCAGAGCCCGTTCGATATTGTCGAGCACCGGCAGGAGCCGGTTTAAGAATTCAAAGAGGGCATACTCCCTGGCCTCAGTCTGCTCCATTTTGCTGATCCGGCGCAGGTTGTCAAAATCGGCCTGCTTACGTTTGATCCGGTCAAGCAGATCTTCCTTTTCAGCTTCCCACTGCAGTCTGGCCTGCTCTAATTCACTAAGCTCTTCGCCTGTTTCAGGCCGGGCAGTTTCTTCGCCCTGCTCCGGGTTTGCTGCAATTGTGTCCGGTTCGTGTTTCGGCTTCTTTGCTGTCATCTAGTAATCACCTGTTAATCTTTTTTTAGCGGCCTTTTCGCAGACGGCCTATTAACTCAAGCTCTGGTTGAGATGATCAACCAGGCGTCTCATAATACTGATGATCCGGCTGTAATCCATCCGGGTCGGTCCGAGCACACCCACGGTACCTAAAGTTTTATCATGAATTTTATAAGTACCGGTAATCAGGGTGCATTCTTTGATATCCTCATGTTCGTTTTCGGCGCCAATCTTAATGACGATATCCTCTTCGCTGGAGGTATCCTCTAATATTTTAAAGAGCAGCGGCTCCTGCTCAAAAAGGTTAAGCATGCGCCTGATTTTATCAACATCTTTAAATTCCGGCTGGTTGAGAATATTGGTAGTGCCGCCTAGAAAAACGCGAATCTGCTTTTCTTCCTTGAGGCTTTCCTCAAGCAGGATAAAAGCTTGCTCCAGGATCTCCAGCCGTTTGAACAGATCGCGCTTCAACTCGTTGATCAGCGAAGTAGTAACCTGGTCTATAGTCAGACCGTAAAGCTTCTGGTTTAAGTAGGTTACAACCTGCTGCAGCTCAGCCTGGCTTAAATGCTGCTTCATATCGATAACCTTGTTCTTGATAAAACCGGTATCGGTAATAAGGACTACCAGGCCGCGTGATTCATCAAGCGGTAAAATACGCATCTGGTGAAAAGCGCTTTTCTTGAACTGCGGACCCATAATCAGCGAGGTCTGGTTGGTAGCCGCTGAGAGCACGCGGGCGGAATTGACAATGATCTGCTCAATCTCGCGCATCTTCTCGGTGCTAAGCGAGGTGGTCAAAGCCTGCTCTTCGGCGGAGCTCAAATCATCTTTATCCATCAGGTGATCGACATAATAGCGGTAACCAAGCTGAGAAGGAACCCTGCCGGCAGAGGTATGCGGCTGGGCAAGATAGCCCAGTTCTTCGAGATCGGCCATCTCGTTTCTGATTGTAGCCGAACTCAAACCCATCCGGTAGGCACGGGCGACAGTCCGCGAACCAACCGGTTCTGCAGTTTTAATATAGTTAACGACTACAGCTTTAAGGATCTGTTTTTTTCTTTCACTCAGTGCTGTTGTCATAGTAAAGCCCCCCGATTTCGTTGTTAGCACTCTATTAGGTCGAGTGCTAACACCAGATTAAAAATATCATCTTGGCGGGGGGTTTGTCAAGTTCAGCGAGATAATAATTCAGCAGGCTGAGACTTAAGCCGGAGTGCTTTCAGTCCTGCTCTTGCGGTAATTTTCGATCGCATTGTGCAGCGCATCGGCAGCCAGATTGGAGCAATGCAGTTTAAGGGGTGGCAGCCCTCCCAGCTCATCGGCTACATCCTGGTTGGTAATTATCATCGCTTCGTCCAAGGTCTTGCCTTTGACCATTTCGGTCAGCATGCTGCTGCTGGCGATTGCCGCACCGCAGCCAAAGGTCAGAAAACTGACATCGACAATACGGTCATCTTTAATTTTTAAATAAACGGTCATCGTATCGCCGCACTTGAAACTGCCGTTTTCACCAATAGCATCAGCGTCTTCCATTTTACCCACGTTGCGGGGATTGGTAAAATGTTCTACTACTTTTTCGTTATACACTTGCATCCTGCTCCTCTCAGCTGGTTTACGCGTTATAGGTGGGTGAGATACTGCGTAATTTGGCGACCACCCGCGGCGCTACTGCCAGCAGGTAATCAACATCATCATCTGTATTGCCCCGGCCCAAGCTGAAGCGGATTGAGCCATGGGCGGTCGGGTGATCCAGACCGATGGCCGATAAAACATGCGATGGTTCAAGCGAGCCCGATGAACAGGCCGAACCGCTGGAGGCCGCAATTCCTTCCAGGTCAAGGCTCAAAAGCACCGCTTCACCTTCAATATGTTTAAAACTGACATTAACATTGCCCGGCAGCCGCTCCTCCGGGTGGCCATTAAGGATTGTCTGTTCAATGGCCAGCAAACCGGTAATCATTTTGTGGCGCAGCTTCTCCAAGCGCTCTTTCTTGTCAGCAATCTCCGCTACCGAAAGTTCAAGAGCCCGGCTTAAACCGACGATCCCGGGAACATTTTCAGTCCCCGGCCGCAGTTTCCGCTCCTGGCCGCCGCCGCAGTAAAGCGGGGTTACTTTAACGCCCTTGCGCATGTAAAGGGCGCCAATCCCCTTTGGTCCGTTAAATTTATGGGCCGATAAAGAAAGGAAGTCAACTTTTAAATGTTTCAGGTCGATTGGCAGCTGCCCGACCATCTGGACCGCATCGGTGTGAAAAAGGATCTGCCGCTCGCGAGCCAGCTCGCCGATTTCTTTTATCGGCTGCAGAGTGCCGATTTCATTATTGGCCGCCATAACCGAGATGATAAAAGTATCGGGGGTAATTGCCTCACGCAGTTCATCTACACTGACCCGGCCATAGCTGTCAACCGGCAGGAAGGTCACCTGGTGGCCATCAGCTGCCAGCTCGCTGCAGACATCCAAGACGGCATGGTGTTCAATGCTGCTGGTGATAATGTGACCCGGCTTGCCCCGTTTTTTAGCAACGCCGCGCAGGGTAATATTGTTTGATTCCGTGCCGCCGGCTGTAAAATAAATCTCACCCGGATCAGCATTAAGGGCCTGAGCTGTTTTCTCTCTGGCCTCTTCCACCGCCCGGCGCACTGTTCTTCCGGGAGCGTGCACACTGGATGGATTACCGAAATGTTCACGATAAAAAGGCAGCATCGCCTCAACCACTTCTTCCCGTACGGGCGTAGTTGCGCTGTGGTCCATGTAGACAGTTCTTTTATTCATTGATCAGTGACTCCTCCCTGCTGTTAAGGTGATCTGAAGCAGTGCCGGCGACAAGTTCATCGAGGGTGACATCATCCAAAACATCATTTATTTTATCGCGCAATTTCTCCCACACCTGTCTGGTCAGGCATTTGCCCCTGTGGTGGCAGCAGGTTTCACTTTTCCCCTCAGCCAGACAGTTAACCGGGGTAATCGGGCCTTCAACCGCCCGGACAATATCGCCAATTCTGATTTCTCCAGGTGATTTAGAAAGGCGGTAACCGCCCCTGGAGCCGCGCACACTGGTTACCAGGGCGGCTCTCCTTAAGTCAGGAAAAATCTGCTCCAGGAATTTAAGCGAGATTTGCTCCTGCTCGGCAATCTCGCGCAAAGGCAGAGGTTCGCCTTCATAGTCGATGGCCAGAACAGCCATCGCCCTGACTCCGTATTCAACTTTAGCGGATAAACGCATCTTAAAACCTGCTTCCGGTTTAATTCCGACTAATTAACTCAGGTATTGCCCACAACAAAGAATAGCACCTGATAAAGGTGCTGTCAATAAAAAAAACAAAAAGCCGGCAGGTGATCTGCCGGCTGTAAAGTTTAGATTATAAACTGCTTAGTAACAACTGATCTAAATCTTAACGACGTTTGCTGCCTGGGGACCGCGATTGCCCTCCACAATTTCAAATTCAACTTCCTGGCCTTCATCTAAGGTTTTGAAACCGTCCCCCTGAATTTCCGAGTAATGGACGAAAACATCCTTGCCATCTTCGACTTCAATAAAACCGTACCCTTTTTCCGGGTTGAACCACTTAACCTTACCCTGCATTAACCGACGACCTCCTAAACATGTTCCTCTATTTCAAGGCTTGATGGTGACTTGACATTACCACAATCCTGCCCCTAAGGCAAGAATTTTTCAGTTTCTGCAGGCACAATTAATAAAAGCTGCGGGTTGACAAAAAAACAGTTTATCGATTGAATTGAATTGAACCCTGGAAAACGATCGGAGGTTTTCTGTTTTGCTGAAAGGCGTCGGTGTTGACCTGGTTTCAATCGAGCGGATTGAAAGGGTCTATAATCTATACCCGGAAAAATTCCTGCGACGGGTATTTTCAGCCGGCGAGCTCAGTCTCATGACTGAAGCGCCGCCCGTAATATCAACTATTGCGGCCCGTTTCGCCGCCAAAGAGGCCGTGCTAAAAGCAATCGGCTGCGGAATCGGACCGGCGGGACTGGCCGAGGTTGAAATTACCAGAAAGCAAGGGGAAAAACCGGTAGTTGAACTGCACGGTGAAGCTTTCCGGCTCGCCGCTGAACTGGGCATCAGCAAGATCGAGCTGTCGATTACCCATGAACCGCCATTTGCCTGCGCCGTGGCCGCTGCTTACTGATTGTTCAGCTTTTCTGCAAAAAATGATCCATCAGCTGAAAACCCTGTTGAAAGTGGTTGCCTGTTTTTGCAGCGCTGACCTCATCAAAAGTATTTTCCGGATTGCGTTCCTGCCCGGGGTTGCGGTAAATAGTATAAGGAACCGGTTCGCGGGTATGGGTACCCAGGGACAGCGGCGTGGCATGATCAGTCACCAGCAGGATTGAAAATTCCACACCCCTTACAGTAAGCTCCTCGTGCAATACCCTTACCGCATCATGATCAATCATCTCAATCGCCTTGATCTTATTTTCCATCTCAAAACGATGCGAACATTCATCGGGGGCCTCAACATGCAGGTAGACAAAATCGTCTCCGCTGGCAAAAGCCTTAAGAACCGCTTCAACTTTACCCTTCAGGTTTGTGTCAATATAACCGGTTGCGCCTTCCACTTCCGCTCTTTTGAGGCCGGCCAGTTTTCCGATCCCTTTAACCAGGTCAACCGCCGAGACTACCGTTCCCTGAAAACCATACTTCTCCTGAAAAGTCGGGATTAAAGGTTTACGACCATTTCCCCAAATCCAAATCGAGTTAGCGGGATTTAAACCACGGGCTTTGCGCTCACGATTAACCGGGTGATCCACTAAAAGCTCGTAACTTTTCTCCATCATCTGCCGGACTTCCATGCCCTTAGGCCCGGCCGGCAGATAGTCGCCGATTACTTTATTGCTGATATCGTGCGGAGGGGTTAACTCCCATTCAGCAGGCGCACCGCTCCAGACCATCAGGTTGCGGTACTGAAAACCGGTATGAAAGTGAATCTTTTCGCTGCCAAGCTCCCTGGCAATCACCTTAAGCAGTTGATCCGCCTCGGAAGTGGAAATCTCGCTGGCGCAATAATCAACCATTACCTTGGCCTGGTATGGCTGATCATTTGAAAGGGTAACCAGATTACAGCGAAAAGAAGTGTCATTAGGCCCGAGCTCGATCCCTAAGCTTGCCGCTTCAAATGGAGAGCGTCCTGTGTAGTACTTCAAGGGATCATAACCGATAACCGAAAGATTGGCTGTGTCACTGCCGGCCGGAAGGCCTTCAGGGATTGTCTGCACCAGCCCCAGTTCTCCTTCCCGGGCCAGGAGATCAAAAGCAGGCGTTTTGGCATACTGCAGTGCTGTTTTACCACCCAGTTTATCCAGAGGGTAGTCAGCCATTCCGTCACCAACAATAACCAGGTATTTCAATTGCAGAACACTCTCCTTTAAAGCGGGATAACAGGAGCAAGGTGGATCTTGTCCGTGCCCTGAAAATATCCTTTCGGGAAACTTTTGTCAAGTTAAAACGGGTTATTACCGGATAAAGATTTTTAGTTAAATGTGAATAAGAGGATTTATAAAGAACCACGAAGAATGTTAGAGAGTCAAATTGAAAGAAACCGGCAAACAAGGAGCAGAAAAGATGCGCTACCACAGCACCAGGGGATACGCAAAGCAGGTAACAGCAGCTGAAGCAATAATCGAAGGAATTGCCCCGGATGGCGGGCTCTATGTACCAACTGAAAAAATTTCCCCTTTCAGCCTTGAGGAACTGCCCTATAATAATTACAAAGACCTGGCGGAAAAAATTTTTAAACCCTATTTAACCGGGTTTGGCGCAGATGAACTGGCAGATGCTGTTGCCAGTGCCTACAACGAAAACAGTTTTGACCACCCGGCCATCACCCCGCTCCACCGGCTTGATGATCGGCTGTCAATCCTTGAATTGTGGCATGGACCGACTTATGCCTTCAAGGATATTGCTTTACAATTACTTCCCTACCTGATGCGTCTCGCCATTTCCCAACGGGGAGAAGAAAAAGAGATCGTAATTTTAACCGCCACGTCAGGAGACACGGGAAAATCGGCACTCGAAGGTTTTCGCGATGTTCCGGGAGTCAAAATCATCGTCTATTACCCCGAAACCGGGGTCAGTGAAATCCAAAAGCTGCAGATGACCACCCAGGAAGGGAAAAACGTTGCTGTAATCGCTGTAGAAGGTAATTTCGACGATGCCCAGAACGGGGTTAAGGCGCTCTTTAATGACCGCTCCCTGGCTGCAACTCTGACGGGAGCCGGCAAGATGCTCTCTTCAGCCAATTCGATCAACTGGGGCCGCTTACTGCCCCAGATCGTTTATTATTTTGCCGCCTATTTGGAGTTAGTTGATAAAAAAGCGATCAACTCCGGAGATAAAATAAATTTTGTGGTTCCGACCGGTAATTTTGGCAATATTTTAGCCGGTTTCTATGCCCGGCAGCTTGGGCTGCCCGTTAACCGCCTGATCTGCGCCGCCAACCGTAACAATGTGCTGAGCGACTTTATTGAAAGCGGCAGTTATAACAGCCGCAGGCCGCTGCACCAGACCCTTTCCCCTTCAATGGACATCCTGATTTCCAGCAACCTTGAACGGCTGCTCTTTGAACTGAGCGATCATGACGCAGAGCTGGTCTTAAGCTGGATGGACAGCCTTAAGCAAAATGGCGAATACCGGGTAACGGAAGAAGTTTTCAGGCAAATCAAGGAGCTGTTCTGGTCGGGTTATGCTGACGACCAGGCAACTACTGAATTTATTGCCGATACTTACAGACGCTACCACTACCTGATCGACACGCACACCGCAGTGGGCAAGGCTGTTTTAGCCCAATATACAAAAGAAATTGATGACGGTTTTCCGGTGGTGATCCTTTCCACCGCATGCCCATACAAGTTTACCGGCAGCGTAGCCCGGGCGATCTTAGGTGAGAGCTATAAGCCGGATTTAGCTGAAACAGCCTTAATGAATATCTTAGCCAGCGAAACAGGCACCCGGGTGCCCAAAAACCTGGCCAATCTTGAGCAAAAACCGGTAAAACACAAGCAGGTGATAGCGCCTGAAGCGATGCGCCCCCACCTGCTTGAAATGCTTGGCCTCTAGAAAAATCTTTACTTATGGTTACGATTCCTGCTTCGGTGTTTCTTCTTCAGCCGGCTGCTGAGCTTCGATGACAATTTCCTTAGCCGGCTGTTTTAATGCGCCAAAACGAGTTGTCAAGGCCGCCCCGACAGCCAGTATGAATAAGGCGATCGAGACCAGCCAGCCTAAGATAGGAATCATCGCTACCAACCCCAGCACTAAAACACCTATGGCAATCGCCCCCAGCGGATTGGCTGTTTTAGAAGATGCTGCACCGACGATCTTATCCCCCACCAGCAGGGTTATACCGGTGTAGCCAAGCAGCGCCGCAACCGCAATGACGATTATTTCGACGATAATCAGGGGTATGCCGATGATGGTAATTGCTAATACCACCATCAGGGGAACGGCCAGGATGGCAACCAAAAGACCCCAGCCAATTACCGGGCCGCTTTTGGCCGTCACCGCTTCGGCAGCAGTTCTGACCTGCCCCGGAAAGAGCGTGTAGGTAAGAGCTGCCAGGGCAAACATGATCAGCATGTTAATAATCCCGCCGGCAATATTACCGAATGGGGCAATGCCCGGGAAAGGATAGATATTCCAGCCCCTGTTGCGCATCATGTGCGGCATGAAGTTAAAGCGGTTGAAAGCATCGTCAACCGATCTGTCCACCCGGTCTATAATCGTATCAACCAGGTCGCTGTCAACACCTTCAAAGCGATAACCGGGATCACGGCTGCTATCCTGCAGCTCTGAAGCTGAGAGCTCCTCATCGATTTTTGATGAACCGATAATTGAAGTATCTGCGCTCCTGATCTGTCCGCGGGCAACGAAAATTAAACCGTTGACCACACCCTGCGGGCCGACTTCAACCACGCCCTGCTCAAGGGTGACATCGCCGTTGACGATGCCGTTAATCACCACTTTACCGCCTTTACTGTAAACATTACCGGATACAGCGCCGCTGATCAGCAGTTCACCAAAACCGGAGCCGACATTACCGCCTACCGAGCCACCAATACTGGTCTCCCCCAGGTCGGCATCGACGTTGCCGCCGACAGAACCATCAATGACAATCTCTCCCATCCGGGAGCGGACATCACCGCTAACATTGCCGGAAACAGTGACCTTGCCCATATTGGCTATAACATCACCGTTGATGTCGCCGTTGATTGTTACTTCACCCATGTTGCTGTTAACATCGCCGTTAACCACCCCGTCAACTGTCAACTCGCCTAAGTTCAGGGTCACATTGCCGTTCACAATTGTATTGCGGTTAATGACCAGGTTGCCTGCTGCCTTGTTGATATCTTCATTCAGCGTTACTTCGTTTTGGGCAACTGCAAACCCGGCCGGCAGAAAACTGACCAGCAACAGGGCTATCAGCGTATTTACAAGGGTTTTCGTCATTCTTTGTTTAAGCATTTTGTAATTCCTCCACGTTATTAAGCATTCTTAAAATTAAAAGCTCTATCGCCACGATCGCTGCCAGACCGGCAACAATCCAGGCCGGATTCAGTAAACTGCTGAGGGCTTGCAGGTCAAGAAATGCATCAATAATCAACCCTACCTGATGGGTAATGCCGACTGAAAGCCACCACTCAAGATGAGAAGGTCCGAGCAGCAACAGGCTCAGTAAAGCCAGGGCAAAAATGGATGCTGCAACCAGGGCTGCCGGAAATGGAGCAGGGTTAATCTTTTTCTCCAGCGACCGGTAAAACGAAGCCGGCAGTTTTGCCTCGCTCTTCAACCCATCAGCTACCTTAATCAGGGCGCTCAGCTGCCTGTACTGATCGCTGCAGTGCGGGCAGCGCCGGATATGAGCCTGCAGCTTACTATCCTGCTCATCCCCGTCAGCCAGGGCCTGAATGGTCAATTGATCCGGACAGCGTTCCATCGATTATCCCTCCCTTACTTCGAGCAAAGCATTTTTTAACATCAGCCGACCCCGGTAAAGCCTGTTTTTTACGATAGTCATCTCCAGCGCCAGGGCTTCGGCGATCTCTGAGTAGCTTAGTTCTCCCACGTGCCTTAGCAGCAGGACTTCCCGGTAAATCAGTGGCATCGTATCTAAGGCCTGCAGCAGCTCTGTTTCGCTCTCCTTTTGCAGATATTGTTCCTCTGGACCGGAGTCTGCCGGCAGGATGCCCTCTTCTGTAAAGTCGAAAGGCAGCTCCCGGTTGTCCCTTAACCAGTTCCGGCAGAGATTGGCCGCTATGGTGCATAACCACGGCCCCGCCGGTTTGCTGCGGTCGTAACTGGCCAGATTCTTATACGCCCGCAAAAAAGTTTCCTGGGTCAGGTCCTCGGCCTGGGTTTGATCCTGCGTATAACGCAGGGCCAGCCGGTAAATCTTGTCTGCATTTGTTTCAACCATTTCGCGAAAGAGCTCCTGCAACTTGACACCACCAATTCGGCTTCCCACTATATAATACACCGGACTTTAAAAAAAGTCTGATCGCCATTAGAACAAATTAATACAGGAAACAACAAAAAGAAATTGAATCAAGAGGAAGGAAATAACCAGTTGATTAACCAAAAGACGGAATATCAACGATTTGTTTTTAGGGAGGGTCAGCGGAATGGACTTTGTAGATAAGGTAATCATGGTAACCGGTGCATCAAGCGGAATTGGTTTTGAAACAGCGAAGCTCTTTCTCGAACAGGGCGCATCTGTATTCATAAATGGCCGGGACTTAGAGAAGCTGGAAAAAGCAGCCTTATCACTAAATAATTTACCCGGTAAAGCTGAAATTTTAGCGGGTGATGTATCGCTTGTCGGGCAGTGCGAGGCGATGCTTGAAAAAGTACAGCAGGCTGCAGGCAAGCTCGATGTGCTGGTCAATGCCGCCGGGGTCTGGGTGGAAGGTAAAAGCGATACTATGACCGAAAAACAATGGGACGAGACGATGAACATAAATGCCAAGGGCACCTTTTTCATGTGCCGTTATGCTATTCCACTGCTTGAACAAACAGGCGGAGTAATTGTCAATGTCAGTTCTGATTCAGGCCTGGTCGGCAATAATGAGGCGGCAATCTATTGCGCTTCAAAAGGGGCGGTAACCCTGCTGACCAAAGCCCTGGCAGTGGAACTGGCTCCACGGGGTATCCGGGTCAATGCCGTTTGTCCCGGTGATGTGGAAACGCCGATGCTGGAAAAAGCTTGCCACGATTATGGTGGTGGAAACCGCGAAGCCTACTACAAATCGCTGCTGTCACATTATCCGCAGGGCGAAAAAGTCCGTTTTACCCAACCCCGTGAAGTGGCTGAAGCGATAGCTTTTCTTGCCTCGCCTTCAGTGCAGGCGATAACCGGGGCCTGCCTCTCCATTGACTTTGGCCTGACTGCGGGTTATTGATCTGTCTTTAAATGAAAGGGTTTCTGACTATCAGATCGTCGATATACTGACCGCTATCTAGATCTTCTGTCCACAAAGCAGCGATTAAGGATTCCTGGATTAAAGACTCATACCTTTTAATATAGCTTAAAACATGACGACGCCTACTGAGGTTATTTCGACCCGGCTGTGTGAGAAAACTGCTTTATCCACTCCCTTAGGGCCAACTTTTATTTCAAGCGAGGTAATATCGGGGCCGCCTAGTTCAATGCCTCCGCCGGATTCGATACTGAGGGTATACCAGCCGTCCGCTGAAGGGGTTAGCTGGTCCAACTCACCGGCAGCAAGTACGGCAATGCCTAAAGCAACTGAACCGGTGCCGCAGGAAGGCTCGAAAAAATCATCCTGCACATAATGGGGAAATACTACCCGCAAATGGCCACCCTTTTTGGGATGCCAATCATAAAGGGCTACGTTAGGCTCAATTTCTCCGGTCTCTTCCATAAAGTAATGCTGGATTTCGGTTAAAATGTTACGGGTCTTCTGATCCCAGTTAACAAAATCGAGCCCGGGATAGGCCTGGTTAAAAAGGTCAGCATTGACTACTAAGAATTTTCCGGCCCTCATTATTTCAAGGTTACCGAATTTTAGTGACCCCACTCCGCTCTGGTAGCATTCTCTGACAAAACATTCCATGTCAGTTTTTATTTTAAGCGATTTTTGGCCTTCTTTTTCGATCTCCAGAGCAGTTGGCCCACAGCCGGTTAACAGCAGGGCTTGCACCGGCGAGCGAGCGATATCTATGCCAAAGTCGGGGCCCAGTTCCGTTTCAACCAGCGCAGCCCCAAGCACCTGGGTAAAGCCACCGCAGGCGCTGATAAAACAGGGCACGGTCGGTTCGGCGATCTTGACCTCAATTTCACCCGGTTTTTCCCCGGGGTAGAGGATTCCTGCCTCGTGAGCATGAAGATAATTGGGACCCATCAATTTCACGGCAGTTTCCAATTCACGCCCGACAGGCATCTGTTCTCCGCGGAGCAGGATAATCAGGTTACCGCCCATGTGGCCGCGGATATAATCAAGCTTCATCGTTAAATCACCCTCACTGATTCCAAATTGAGTATTCCGGTGATTAAATGGGGGTGAAACTCACCCCTTTAAATGATAGAAGTTTCAGAAACAGTGCCCTTCCCGGCGCACGTCACCCATGCGGGTCGGGAGACAGGGGCAAATGTTTTCCGGAATATTGTCAAAACGGCAGGGGCAGTAAAAATCACCGTACATCTTATGCTTGCCAATCAGCCCCTCAATAACCAGTTCCTTATCTTCATTGAAAGTATAACCGCGCAAGCGGGCGTAATTTTCCGATCGATTGCGGATTTCAGTTTCCGGATCCTGCTCGAAACGACGCGCTTTGACTTCCGGCTCCAAATCAGTAATCTCCAGCTCAGCGCCGCAAACTGTGCATATTACTACCTGGCCTTTTTGGAGGTTTTCCTTGTAAATAAAGGACACCCGGCAGACTTCACAATAGATTTTAGACTTCACTTTTTAACGCCTTCTCTATTTCATCTTCTTTATAGCCCTGGATTACGGTATCACCGATGATCGTTACCGGAAATGAACGCCGACCGGTCAGCTTTTCAACTTCTTCCAGGGCTGTTTTCTGTTCTTCTCCAACGGCCAGGTCAACATCGACACAATCGAACTCGACGTTGTGATCTTCAAGATAGCGTTTTACCTTTTTACACCAGGGGCAGGTGCTTAACGCATACACTTTTACCATTTTCAACAACCTCCATTTAACTTATTTATTTCTGTCCTGAAACCTTGAGCCCGAAATCAACGAAATGGGCGGATTCAAAAATACCCAGGTCCCTGACCTTTTGCATCGTTTCGGGGCTGATTTTATTATCTACCTGCAGCGACATCATCGCTTTTCCGCCGATCGATTTACGCCCCAGCTGCATCGAGGCGATATTGATTTTTTCACTGCCCAGCAGGGTGCCAATTTTGCCAACTACTCCAGGCACATCAAGGTGCGTAGTCATCAGGGTGTAGAGGGCGGGAACAATTTCAATCTGGAATTCGTCAATTCTGACGATGCGCATTTCATTGTTGAGGATTGTTCCGGCAATCAGGTGCTCCTCGCTGCCGGATCTGCCCTTTAATGTAATCAGGGTGCTGTAGTTTTTGACTTCTGTGGTTGACGTTTCACGAACGGCAATACCACGAGCCTTAGCGATGTAGTGAGCATTGACCCAGTTAACGCCGTCTCCAACGATATGACGCAGGAAACCAATCAGGCAGGAGATTGTCAGCGGCGCCAGTTGAAGCGAAGCAACTTCACCGCTGTAGGTCAGTTCCAATTCGTCAACCTGCCCGCCAAACATCTGCAGGTAAAAACCACCCATCATTTTTAAGAGGGGCAGGTACGGCTCAAGCGCAGCCCTGGCTTCAGGCATCAGGGCGGGAACGTTCACCGCCGAAACAATCGGATCACCTTTAAGCGCCATGATAACCTGCTCGGCAACCTGCAAGGCGACGTTAGTCTGAGCTTCACGGGTTAAGGCTCCGAGATGCGGGGTAACAATCACTTTATGATGCTCAACCAGGCGGCAATCAACCGGTGGTTCTTCTTCAAAAACATCAAGCGCCGCTCCGGCAACTTTTCCTTCTTCGAGCGCATCAATCAGGGCCTCTTCATCGATCAGCCCTCCGCGGGCGCAGTTGATAATACGGACTCCCGGCTTCATCATGGCCAGCTCTTTGGCTCCAATCAGGTGATGGGTAGCAGTGCTAAGGGGCAGGTGCAGGGTGATAAAGTCTGATTGCTTGATCAGATCTTCGAAAGCAGAGATTTCAACCCCGAGTTTTTCGCCCTGTTCGGACGAGATATAAGGATCATAAGCGATGGTCTTCATATTCATCGCCCTTGCCCGACGGGCAACCTCGCTGCCAATGCGACCCATACCGACTATTCCAAGGGTCTTATTGTTAAGCTCCACTCCGGTATAAGCCGAGCGGTTCCACTCACCCCTTTTTACTGAGCAGTCAGCCCCGGCAATATTGCGGGCCAGCGAAGTAAGCATGGCGATGGTGTGTTCCGCAGTCGAAATTGTATTGCCGTGAGGGGCATTAAGGACAATAATTCCTTTCTCTGTCGCTTTCTCGACGTCAATATTATCGACGCCTACCCCGGCCCGGCCGATTACCTTTAAATTGCTGCCGGCTTCAATCACCTCAGCGGTGACCTTCGTACGGCTGCGGACCACAAGGGCATCATAAGCGCCGATTTCAGCTATAAGCTGGTCCGGTGATATATCCGGCTTCACATCGACTGCAGCACCCTCCTGCAATATTTTAATCCCTTCATCAGACAGGGCATCACTGACCAAAATTTTCATCTAAGTTACCTCCAACTGTAACGATAGCTACATAGTAGTGTTTTTAATATACCACAGATTTTTACCCGCTGAAACTATCCTGAGCTAAAATGCTAAGGGGCAGGAAGCTGATTTACCTCCAGTTTTATGGCTCCTTCAGGACAGTGCTCCTGGCAGCAGTAGCAGCGGATACAGTCATAGAGATCAAATTCGGGGATACCGCACCCGCAATCAATAACCTGGACAGGACAGTTTTCGGCACAAATACCGCATTTAATGCAGATTTCCGGGTCAACTTTCGGGTACGGACGGCGGGCATAGAGCAAATTCCTGAAATAGGCCAGCGGAAAGTTGGCAATTAAGCGGCTGATCTTCCCGTATCCACCCGGCCCACGGTCAAAATCCATAACCCGGCATTCTTCAAGGCTTAACCCATAAACCTCCAGATCATGTAAAAACGCACCCGGCAATTTTAACTCCCGGGCAGCGGCAACCGTGGTAACCTGGGAAGGAAGAAACCCGGTTATTTCGGCAGCAACACTATCAAGGGCAAAAGCGCTGGTTGAAGCCATCAGCAGACCGATCTGACGGGGTTTGCCGCGCCGGGGGCCAGTGCCCTCCATCGCCACAACGGCATCGATGATTGATAAGGCCGGTTTTACAGCCAGGCAGACATCAACAACCAGGCGGGAAAAATCAAGCGGCAGGGGATATTCCATATGATAGCGTTTTTTAACCTTCCCAAAAAGGCAGCCATAGGTATTTTTGACGGCGGCAGTCAGGCCGGTTAGTGCATGGGTCTTTAACTTAGCGGCGTTGATAACCAGGTCTACCTGGTCAAGCTCCCGGGCCAGAGGTATGACCCGCTCCTTAAACCCAGCTACGGGGTGATCCCTGCTCCCCTGAAATATAAGCGCCTCCGCGCCGGTCTGATCAATAATCTCCTGCAGCCCAGATACTTTCAGAGTTTCCTGCTGATCATCGTTACCTGGATTATCGCCAATCAGGGCCCTGCCGCCTGCTTCCTGAACCAGCTCAACCAAGGCCCTGATCACCGCCGGATGGGTGGTTACCGCCTCCGCAGGGGCAGCGGCGGCAAGCAGGTTTGGTTTAATCAGGACTTTCTGCCCCGGTGATATAAATTTCTCAAAGCCGCCAAAGTGGCGAACAAGACCATTCAAGGCTTTCCTGACTTCACCGGGTTCATAACGCATGCATTTTTCGATCGCTACAACTGGTTTCTGCTGTTCGGCCAATTTAGTTTCAACTCTTTCTGTCCTGGTTTCTAAGGCATGTTTTTATCAATATAGACTGTCAGCTTGCCCAGCGAACTGACATAGCTGCCGAGTTCATTATCATACCAGCCGAAAATCTTGGCATGGGTTACGGGGATACTGATATCACAGGCCGCCTGCACGCCACATTCACGCATCGTCGCCGTGTCAACCGAAATAAAGCCGGTCCGGGTGTGGGTCTCAACCCCTTCAATAACAATGGCAGCCGGATAACCGATCAGATCAGCAGAAACATTCTGGCTCTCGCTGAAAACCACCATTCCACGCTGGGCACCCGCTGCTGCCTTGCGATAAATATCATTGATCAACTCCCGGTTGAGCATCGGTTCTCCTACATCAGTGAGCTTGGTTTTGAAGGTAACATTGAGCATGATTAAAGAAGCGGTGCTGATGGGAATCCGCACCGAATCAGCCATAAAACCGATGGTCTTGATCTCGGGCAATATTTCTTCCAAAGCCCTGGCCGCCCCGGTAGTAGTCAGGATGATATTGTTGAAAACAGAGCGGTTCTTGCGTAAATCGGATGCTCCCTCCTTCGGTACCGCATCCAAAATGTTCTGGTTGTTGGTTGCCGCGTGAACAGTTGACATAGAAGCAGTTACGATATGAGCTGTTTCCTTCGTTTCAAGGAGCGGCTTGACCATATGGGCCAGCCCGGTAGTAGTACAGCTGGCAGCAGATATAATGTGGTGCGTTTGCGAATCGTAACGGTCGTGGTTAACCCCATAAACAAACATGGCGCTATCTTCGGGCATCCTTCCGGCACTATCGGCTATTTTGAAAGGAGCACTGATCACTACTTTTTCAGCCCCGGCTTCCAGATGGCCACGGGCACTGCCCTTCGGAGCGTCAGCCGCAATGGTCGGATCAATATAAACCCCGGTGCATTCGACAACCAGGCGGACACCTTCACGGGCCCAGTTAATATCACGGGGGTTTCGGGCTGAAGTCAGCAGCTTAATCGGCAGTCCGTTAATGGTGACCAGATCATTTTCACGATCGATAATCTCGACTTCTGCCCGGCGTCCGGAGTAACCGTAAAGAAAACGGTCGATTGAACCATAGGTCGAATCTTTGACCAGGTAATCGACAAGATCATCTAAGCTTTTGCCAGCCTTGCGGCCTGTATTTAAGACGAAGGCATTAAAATGTCCGGCGCTGATATGATTCCATAAAGTAAGTTTACCGATCCGGCCGGCGCCGTTGATGCCCAATATTTTTTTCCCCTGCAGCTTTTCGTTCATGATCATTCCCCCTAATTAAATATAGGTTACCGGATATTTGCCGGCGTAAATTGTACCAAGGGTGCCGTCTAGAGACAGCCAATCACCCACCTTAAATGTAGACCTGCCAAAATGACAGATCTTCTGATCATCGTCCACATTTAAATCTTTGCAGTTGACAATGCATACTTTACCCAATTTTTCAGCGGCGACCGCCGCATGTGAAGTCACTCCGCCCCTGCTGGTCACCAGGCCATTACACTTAAAAATCATCTGAATATCATCAGGAACGGTATCCGGCCTGACCAGGATCAGGCCGGAATCAGGCTCACTATTGCTGTATAGGTTTAAATCTTCGAGATCAAAACAAATTCTCCCGCTCATGCAGCCTCCACCTACGCCAATACCACGTCCTACAGGAAGCAGTTTTTCAGCAGGAAGATCAAAAACTGCCCTTTTCTGAGGTTGCATAATGTTTTGTTCCCTGATCTGCAGGATATATAGATCTTCAGGTTTCTCCGATTCAAAGGTGAACTCGATTTCCTGGTTGTTGAAGCCGTGCTTTTCAATCAGGTCGACAGCAATCTCGCGCAGGCGGCCATAAATGGCCGGAAAATCTTTTTCAAGCGAGGTTTCACTATCGGGGTAATCAACCGAACGCTGGTTTTCGGAAACAGGTAACGGGTAGACCAGGCCGGCGACAATATCCTCGCCCTGACTGCAGAGTGTGAAATCGCCGTATAGGTTAATCCCTGGTTTTTTTAGCTTTGGATTATGGGTAAAAACAACTCCGGAGCCTGATCTGCGGGAACGATTGCCCATCACCATTTTCTGCACCAATACAGCTGTTCCCCATTCATCGGCAATCTGGAGGTGTTTACGATAGGCAACAGTCCTGCTGGAAGACCAGGAATCGATAATGTTACCGATCGCCTGTTTGAGCTGAACAAATGGATCGGCAATCAGAACTACCTGGTGTTCATCGAGCACTTTTTTATACTCCAGGGCGAGCTCTTTCATCTGCCCGGCCGTAAAGAAGATCTTCCGCTCGACACCATAAATCTTCTTTACCCTGACCATAACCGCATCAAAATAGTCACGGTTTACTCCCTGGGACATACCCCAGCTCTGGATAAATCGCCGGTAACAATCCCATCCCATCCAGGCTGTTTCCTCTTTTTGTCCCAAAGCGTGGGCTATTTCATCGGTCATCCCCACGTTAAGGAAGGTGCTCATCGCACCGGGCATTGATATGGCTGTTCCGGAGCGCACAGAGAGAAGCATCGGCTTATGGGTGCTGCCGAATTTCAGGCCGCAGTTTTTTTCAAGCAGGTTCAAATGATGCCTGATCATCTGCTCCAGCTCTAAGTTGATTGACGGATGCTCAAAAATTGTGTCCTTGTGCCGGTAAATTTCAGTAGTCAGGACAAACCCGCCGGGTATGGGCAATCCATAATTAATCAGTTTTTTCAGGTAGTAAGCTTTAGCGCCTAAAAATAACTGGTTATCCATCTGCTCAGTCTGCCTGGACAGTGGACTAATCGCCAGGTCAGGATTGTAAGACATCATGCTGTGAATGTGCAGATCAGAATAATTCTCCAACATGTTGTTGATCATATTCAGAGAATCGGCAATAAAGTGATCGAGCTCCTGCACCAGAAAAGCGGAAGATAAGATCTCACGGTAAAACTTTTCAGCTTCGCTGGCTACAACCTGCTGCTCATCTCCAAAAAACTGGGGAATCACAACATTGATTGTTTCGTCATAAACCCTGATAAAGTATTCGCTGATTAGTTCCCTGATATGCTGGGCAAGAAAGCGGAAGATATTCATGTACTGACCGAGCGTAACACTGGTTGAAGTCAAGCTGTAGCGAAACATTTCAAGTGTAGAGTTATAGTTTTGGCTGACCGTTCCGTCAAGTTCGAGGCCTCGTTTGAAAAGAACCAGCAGATCATAGATGTGGTGAAGGGTCTTGGCTGAAATATATTCAAGTTTGATGCCGGCCAGGATTTTTTCAAATAGGCGCGAAGCCATCTGCTCAAGCCGGTACATCAGGCCGAGGGCTTCGAACTTCGGTTCCCGGTACTGTCCGTACATCGAGGGGATACCGACAGCAATGTGCCTTTTGTAGTAGATTGTTTCAATCGCTTCAGTCGCTTCCCGGCTGAGGATGATTTCTTTTAGCCGGGCCATAAAGTCGAAGATTTTGTCGAGAGCCGGCCGATACTTCTTTTTTTCCAGAAGCAGTCCAAGCTCATCTATTTCAGCCTGGCTGAAGAACCGGTTTTGTCTGAGTAAACTGGTAATATTTATGGTTTCAAACGAATATTTTTCCAGCAACAGTTGATAAAGCTGCACTAAATTGAGCAATCTTTTACTGTCCCGCTCGTCAGCGTCTTCCAGACCGGCAAGATAGGCCGATAGCTCGGCTTCTTTTAACCTGAGCAGCTCAAGATGATCAACCTTAAAATGCCGGCAGGCCTCAGTTATAATGCGGTTAATTCCGGTATAGAGTTCGCCTTTGGTGTCCATTGAAGCCGTAACATCAAAAGGCAGCTGTTCGCGGAAAGCGGCTGAATCCTGACCGGCCCAATAAGCTGCAACCATTTCAACCAGGCCGATGTGTGTATTGTTGCTCTCCGTGTGGATTTGCTTGCGGACAAAATGGATTAAACGATCACGGCGTCCAGCCAGCTCGTCGATCACGGTACTTACTTCGCGGAGTCGTCCTTCAGCGCCGATTTCATTAAAGTAAACCGGAAAGACACGAGCCAGCTGCTTAACCTGTTTGTAAACCGGTTCAATATCGGCATTAAGCAGGCGTGTAATATCCCTTTGAAAGAGGTCAGTGTCGGAGATAAATATGCCGCCCAGCTTAAGGTTCACAACAAGGGCAGACAGCAGGCTTTTAAAGTCGTAAGGCGCCGTCTCAATCAGATCAAGCCAGATCCTGATGTTCTTGATGTGATTGGTGTTGGTCCTAGTTTCCCAGTCTTCGGTAATATTTATTTCTCCGGGGCAGATAAAACCAAACTCGATCAGTTTTTGCATATAGTGAGCGGTGAGATAACGGTCGCCAATGCCAACTATTTCTTTGCCAAGAGTAAAAAGACAGTCCAGCACGGTATCAGTCTGTTGATTTTTCAACTCGCTGAAAAGGCTAAAAAGCAGATCAATATAGCGGATGATACCGTTACGATCAAGCTCTTTAAGAGCAGCTTTTAAAAGACGATTTAAATCATACAGCAGATGCCGGCGAAGCTGGGCCATGCCGGGCAGGTGCAGGGCAAATAAAAGGTAGTAGGTTTTTTCCACCGCCATGGAAAATGTCTCGCTAAAATGCCTGAAGTGGTTGGCTATGTCGTTATAATAATATTTAGTTTCAAGCTCAGCCCAACTGCGGGAATCCTCTATATCTTTAGTCAGCCGTTGGAAAAAGGGCTGACCAATCTGCTTGACTTGCTCACTGTAATCAGCCTGGAAGAGATCTGTTTTACCGGCAAACCATTTTTCAGTGTTGGTGGTTGCGGTCCAATAGGCAGAGCTTTTAAGCAAAACTTTCTTCGTCATTTTAAATACCTGCTCACTAAATGAAGGCAGGGAGGCAGCCCGGGTCAGATATTTTTTATAGTATCCGGAGTTGCGGATCATAATAAGTTCAAACATGTCCGTCCACTGGTCAAGTAGTTCAAGAGCATGGCTGATCACCGTTTCAGGATAGTTTCCCTCGTTGATCAGGCGATCGATAAACTTAAACAATGTCTTCACCAGGTGCTCACGATCAGCTTCCGCTAAATCTTTGGCCACCAGGTCCTCGAATATGGAAACCATTAAAAAGAGGGCTTTCTCCGCTTCATCCACACTGCTGTATAACCACAGATCATTTAAGCTGATCGTATGAAGATTTTCTATAATATAGCTGTAATTGGGGTGAGGATGATTGTACTCGATAAACAGTTCTTCAGTTCTTTTATTTATACCCCAGTAGCCTGAAGAGAGCTCAACAAACCATAGCTGATCAGGAGGCAGATCGGTTTTCTCCTGTCTGGTTTGGGCCAGGTTTACGGCAAGCGCTTCAGATTTAAAATCGCTTTCCATCATTTCACTCCAAGTCTGGTGTATTAAACCTAGTATAACATTTTTACTGATAACCCAACCCCAACAAGCACAACCAGGGGTGATCAGTTCATCCTGGTGTATCAAGTAAGAAGATGGATATTATCATATGTCCGTGCAACGATTTATATGATCAGTGATGCCGCATCGCGATCTACCAGCAGGGTTACATCCCGGTGCAGTTGTAAAAAAGAAGCGGGCAACTCAGTGGTTACTACTCCGCAGGTTGTGCGGGCTATTGCTTCAGCTTTATTTTTTCCGGCCGCAAGGAGCAGGATTTTTCCGGCAAGCATAATGGAACCGAGTCCCATGGTTACGGCCTGCTTGGGGACCTCGTCCACAGATTTAAAGAAACGGCTGTTGGCCTGAATAGTCGCTTCGGTAAGATCGACGAGATGGGTATGAACCTTGAGGTTGTCACCCGGTTCGTTAAACCCGATATGGCCATTGCTGCCGATGCCGAGCAGTTGGAGGTCAATACCGCCGGCTTCGGTGATACGCCTGTCGTAGTCAAGACAAAATTGTTCAACATCTTCGACTGCACAGGTGGGCATGTTGATCCGCTGCGGGTTGATATTTACGCGGCTGAAGAGATGGTGGTGCATGTAGTAGTGGTAGCTCTGCTCATGTTCCGGAGCCAGCCCGTTGTATTCGTCAAGGTTAAAAGTGGTCACTTTACTGAAGTCGACCATTCTTTTTTGATTCAGCTTGACCAGCTCGGCATAGAGACCCTCCGGAGTTGAGCCTGTAGCCAGGCCCAGAACGGCACAGGGATTGCCATTCAGCACGGCAGCGACAAACTCAGCCGCTTTTTCACTCAGTTCCTCATAATTCTCAGTTACGATCAGCTCCAAAGACAGTTCATCCTTTCTCTTTAAAAGATCTCTTCTTTTTCTTCAGTGGTATAAAAGAGGGCCATTAACTGATCACGGTTTGCTGAGAAAGGGGCCTCGAGCAGCTCTTTTTCCGCACCTAGCCGGTCCCGGACAGCCTTTTCTTCCAGGGCGGCAATTTTTTCAGTAACCGCTTTATCTATAATCATTTGCTTTATCCTCTTGTAAATCTCTTCGCTGCCATACAAATACTGCCCTTCGGCCAGGATTTTTGAAGCAACCATGGCTTTAAATTCTTCAAAATTTAACTGTTCAAGAACCAGTTCGAAATCCTTGATAATGTAATCCAGTTCCTCCTTGGATGCCGGGTTCATGAGCAGGTTATACTTCTCACGGTACATCAGATCGTCAAGCTCTGTTAAAAGGGACGGCTGTAGATGGTCAGTAATGGCGATGATATCGAGATCTGATCCTCTAACCAGTTCACCGGTTGATGCTTCGGGACGCAGTTCAGCATGAGCCATACCGAAAACTACATCACCGGCAATGATAAATGCGGTTTTTGCAGCAATCTCATTACCGCGGGTATGATTTTCAACCAGCCTTGCAATTGTTTCGCGTGCCAGATTGATCTTGCGGACGCTGATCGCTGCAATCTCGCCGGCGATCTGATCAGCCAGTTTCGTGATCGCCTTTTCCTGTTCGGGCAGGCCGATTACCGTGTAATTTAAGAATTCACGCATAATTGATGGCGAAAGACGGGCATATTCGTCCACCTTCTGATCAAGGCGAAGGTAGCGGCGTCCCACGATACGGGTTACAACCAGGGGGGAAGAGGCACAGAACTTCCAGGCTTCAAAAATTTCCAGCCCTGTTTCGCGGACAAAATCTTTGCCGGTTAATGGGCCTTTTTCTTGAATGACCTTAAGTTTTAGTTCCACTAGCGATCCTTGCTTTTGAACTGCTTGAGGGCGTGATCCTGCCTGACCTTGATGATCGTCTTCGGCGGGTAATAACCTCTGGCCGTGCCATTGGGGTACAGCAGTACGCCTCTGCCCAGCAAGGTGCCGGGAGTGCTGACGCTGTTGCAACCCGTTTCCACCCCATCGCCGAAGATCGCTCCGAACTTGCGCAGGCCGGTTTGGTAGGTTTTCCCATCCACTGTCAGGGATACCTGAGAGTCGATCATTTTCAGGTTGGCCAGTTTCGTACCGGCTCCAAGGTTTACTTTACCGAGGATGCTATCACCGATATAGGCAAAATGGCCGGCTTTGCTGCCGCCCAACATCGCTGAAGATTTCATTTCTGTAGTATGGCCGACCACACAATCGTCACCAACCAGCACATCCCCGCGGATATAAGCCCCGTGGCGCACTTCCGTGCTATTGCCAATGATCGCCGGTCCCTTGATCAGGGCGGCCGGTTCGATTACGGTGTTTTCCCCGATGGATACCTGGTCATCCATGATGAAAGCGCCGGCATAGATAATCGATGCCCCGGGAAGCGTCTCACCGTCAACCTGTACTACCGGTTTCTTTCCGCTAGTGTCGATGCTGAATCCGTCGATAATGACCCGGTTGCGATGCAGGATTACAGTCTTGCCCACAACCGTTTCACCCCGGCGCACCTGCCCGACATTGGGCTCGAGGTTTTCCCTGATATATGACTTAAGTTTACTTAAACCCTCCCAGACATACTCCGTGCCATCGAATAGTCCTGCATGCCTGTTATGATCAAGATCAAAAAAATCATCTGCCTTCAGCACCGGCACCCCTCCTGTTTACCAATCTAGTGGCTAGAATAATCATCACTTAACTGTCTTCGGCTAAGCTTTATCTTCGATGCCGGCAATCACGGCCGCCAGCTTTTTCTTTTTCGCCAAATCAGCCTGCCTGCCGATCATGATCCGCTGGGCCTGGGGAGATCCGGCGCCATGCATTGACTCAGTCCGGTAGCCAACCGCAGCGGTACCTAAGGTCAGGTTTTCAATCAGGCGCATCACCCTGATCCTCTGCTCCGTTGGTATATCCGCCGATCCACGATAGTATTTTTCAATGTAGTGGCCGATTTCCGGATGCTTCAGATCTTTTTCCGAAGGCAGGGTAACCATTATCCCTCCGGCAATATCTTCAGCAAGGCGGGCGATTTCATAGGGATAGCGGGTAACATTTTGCTTGCAAACATTAGCCAGAAGGAGATCGATCAGGTATGTGCCGGAAGCGGTGGCACAACCCTGGCTGGAGCAGGCAATCCCACAGGCGTAAAGGGTTTCATTCAACTGGATCATCTCGATCAATTTATCTTTAACGTGGGAAGCACCGGCGGCTCCGTTATACTCGGCTGCCAGGGCGGCAGCACCGATCAAAACATCGCCGACCCCCACCTTGCAACCACCGTAACTCTGGCGATGATACCCGGCAAAGCGCTCCACCAGGGACCCGGTATACTGGTATTCACCGCACATGAAAACCCGCTCCCAGGGGACAAATACATCTTCAAAAATCACCAGGCATTCATGGCCTCCAAATTGACAATTACCAACATCAATTTTGCCATCTTCCATACGGCGGGTATCACAGGACTGGCGGCCATAGATATAAGTAATTCCTTTTGAACCGCTGGGCACCGCAAAGGAAACCGCATAATCGGCATCCTCCTCACCCATGGTCAGGGTCGGCATAACCAGTATTTCGTGTGAGGCCAAAGCTCCGGTCTGGTGGGCCTTGGCGCCGCGCACCACAATACCGGCATCGTTCTTTTCAACTACCCTTAAGTAGAGATCCGGGTCTTCCTGTTTTGACGGTTTTAGCGAGCGATCACCTTTCGGGTCAGTCATCGCTCCTTCAGCCATCAGGTCGTTTTCCTGCACATAGCTTAAAAACTGGCGAAAACGCTTGTGGTAATCGATGCCCAAATCCCGTTCCATTTCAAAGGTTACACTATCAACGGCATTAAAAGCATCCATCCCGACACAGCGCTGAAAGCAGGCAGCAGTTTTCTGCCCCATCAACCTCTGCATCTTGACCTTATTGATCAGATCATCCACTCCCTGGTGCAGGTGAGTAAAGCGGTTAATCCGGCGGCCATCAAGGCTCGATTGGACCGTCATCAGTTCAACCCATTCGGGATCGGCGGCCAGTTCATAGCTCTTGGCCACAGAGTTGATCGAAGGCCGGATCAGGGGATGATCAACTACATTATCGATTTTTTCACCAAACAAGTAGACCCGGTAATCAATTTTTCGCAGCGATTCAAGATACTGTTCTGCCGTTTTCATCGTTCACTCTCCGTTTCCATGCGGGGTAACAGTATTGTCAACTGCTGAAAAGCTCTTTTACAGATTCCTTGTTCAGGTTAAGGATCGTAAAAATGCCGAGAACCGTACCCAGTGGCATGATCAGACATTCGAGAAAGGCTATTGTAATACAAAAGTTAAATGATTCCCGCTTTTTCATTTTACGGCTGGCGATAATGATCAACACAGCGAAGGCCCAGCCAGCCAAAATAATCACTGTAGCGAGGATAATAAAAACTAGCCCCACAACCCGCGGCGCTGTTTCGGCCCCGTTAAAACCTCCCGCAATCATCGCTATCCCCACCAGTAAATAGATGATCGGGATACAAGCCATCAAGGCAGTTATTATACCAAGAACCAGGTGCAAGTTAGCCAACAGGTCGAGATTCTTTTCATCTTGTCCGTTCATTGTAACTACTCCCATCTTAAAATATTTCCGAAGCAGAATTGGAAACAACTGAGCAATTACGCCCTTTTTCCTTAGCCTTATAAAGCGCCCGATCCGCTTCTTTGAATAAATCGTCAACAGCAGCAATCTTCTCGTGATAAGCGGCAACACCCACACTGACTGTAAAAGAAATCTTTTCTCCATCGTTCCAGACGATAGAAGTTTCGACATTTTGTCTCAGCTCTTCTGCCAAAATGGAAGCTTCCTCGATTTTAGTATCAGGCAGGAGAATACCAAACTCCTCACCACCGAGGCGGGCAACAATATCCACTTGCCGCAGGCGATTCTTCAGTAACGCGGCCAGGGCAATGAGAACCCGATCGCCACCGCTGTGACCATAAGTATCGTTTATTTCCTTAAAGTGATCCAAATCCATGGTGATGATTGAAAAAGGCCTCTTATAGCGGATCGCCCGCTTGAGCTCCATAGCAGTGCTTTGTGAAAAGAATCGACGGTTCCAGAGTCCGGTCAGGTAGTCGGTTGTCGCTAAGAGGCGCAGATTCTCCTCAGTTAGATAACGCTCGGTTATATCCTTTAATATGAGCATCCTCCCCTCCAGAACATTCAAATTGTCATTGAGCGGGATAAATTCAGCCCGGAACCAGTGTTTTTCGCCGGCAATTTTTTTATTGAACTCTATTGAAAAACTCTGCTTGAGATCAGCTCTTGCTGCTTTCGCCAATTTAAGCCAGGCATCAAATACTTCTTCAGCAGGCTTACCGATGGAATCTTCCTGTAATCCTAAACATTTACCGGCTGCAGAATTATAATCAAGCACTCTTTGTTTTATGTCAAACACTACGACACTGTCCGGCAAAGCTTCGAAAAGTCGATCCCGGGCCACCGGTATCAAATCAAAAAGGTTTAGCCTGACTAAACCGTAGAAAAAAAACAAAGCGCCGAGCGGCATGGTAAAAGCAGTTATATCGATATTCACTGTCCAGATTCGGCTTAAATAAAGGATAAAACCGATTATCGGAATTAGAGAACCAATGAAAATTATTGTTACCTGACGACGATAGATTTTATTAGTATTAAACCACATTTGCAGAAACAGGATGTTACTGACAATCACTGCAAGAAAAAGATTGGCCACATGCAGCCAGTAACCGATCCCCCGCTCAAAGGTCAGTATGGGAAATGATCCACTGGTATCGAGATAAATATTTTGATAGTAAAGATCATGCAGATGCAAAGTTTGCACCAGCACAAGTGTGAGAATCGGCACTACCAGCAGGGCTGATATCAACGGCAGGGAAAACCTGCGAATCCGACCGGTATATTTCAGGGCAAAAGCAAGGATAGTGGGAGCGATAAACACTATGCCAAGATATTCAAACCTGATCCAGATTAATATTGACTTCAGATCTGTCGCTGTAAGTTCAAAAGCATAAAAAAAAGAATAGATGAAACCGGCCAGGGCCAGCAGGCTGAATTCCCTCGCTCCCCTGACTCCTTTAATCATCCATGAACGGATAAAAACAACGAACATCAAAAGACTGGTAATAAACAGTATGAACACAAAAGGATTAATGATCATGGTGGCCGGTACTCCTTAAGCAAAAACCTGCACTAGTATCTAACTGCCAGATAAAACCTCTTTCACTGCTTTCAGGGTGACCTCAATATCAGCCCGATTGACTTCCTTGTTCGTGGTAAAGCGAATCCGGTCAGGCTCAATGACCACGGTCAGGATACCCCTTTTTTCAAGTTCAGCGCCAAGCTGCCCGATTGACATGGTGGTCGGCTTGACGATGATAATATTTGTATCAACATCATCGGGGTTAAATTCAATCCCTTTGATCGAAGCCAGGCCCTCGGCCAGCAGGCGGGCATTGGCATGGTCTTCGGCCAGACGGTCAACCATTGATTCAAGAGCAACGATGCCGGCAGCGGCAATAATCCCGGCCTGGCGCATTCCGCCACCAAGTCTTTTCCGCCACCGTCGCGCTTCTTCAATAAAATCGCGTGAACCGGCGATGATCGAGCCGACGGGCGCTCCCAACCCCTTGGAAAGGCAAAACTGAACAGAGGTCGTGCAGGCGGCGTAATCTTTAACTGAAATCCCTGAAGCTACCGAAGCATTAAAGATCCGGGCACCATCTAAATGGACAGGCAGGTTATGTTTAATAGCAACCTGATAAACCGCCTGCATATCTTTAAGCGGCACCACTGTCCCTCCGGCCCGGTTGTGAGTGTTCTCAAGGCAGATCAGGGAAGTTGGCGGCAGGTGAATATCGTCTTCACGAATGGCCCACTCTACCAATTCTGCCGGCAGTGAACCACGCTTACCGGGCAGCGGTCGGGGTTGAATCCCGGCAAAGACCGAAGCAGCCGCCGCTTCATAATAATAGATATGTGAATCTGCTTCAAGGATTACTTCAGTCCCAGGCCTGGTGTGGGTCAGTATGGCGATCTGGTTGCCCATGGTACCGCTGGCAACCAGCATGGCATCTTCCTTGCCCAGCATGGAGGCTGACAGCTCCTGCAGACGGTTCACTGTCGGGTCGTGACCGTAAACATCATCCCCCAGCTCAGCCTCATAGATGGCCTTTCTCATTTCTGTGGTTGGCAGTGTTACCGTATCACTTCGCAGATCGATCAAGTTAACTCCTCCTCTGACTAGTACCTGGAGTTATTTTAGCACAGCATGGTGCACTCTAAACGCAACAATTAATGCTCCCGGCTTTCGCTTAAAATATCAGGCTGCTTCTTCCTCTGTTTTCGCTTCCCCGCCTTGGACCCTGGTCATCATGAAGAGCGCCACCAGGTAGGC